>DATGSL010000023.1:0-25113 GCA_035302665.1 Opitutales bacterium
GGACTCGGAACGATTTCTCCATCGGGTAGCGTAAAAGTCGGAACCACGTATCCGACACTTGTGCTCAGTGCATCTTCCGAAGTCGGTTTTCCGGTAAACCAGATGATAAATGCGAGCAGAAAAGCAAAAATCACATTAAAAACCGCACCCATCACGGAAACGATCATTTTGTCGCTATAAGTGAGCGGCGGAAGTTTTTCCGGATCCCTTTCCGTCGCACCTTCGATGGCACCCATGTCGGCGAGTTGCGGCAAAGCGACATAGCCGCCGAGCGGAAGCCACGAGAGGCGATATTCGACGCCATTTCGTTTCCAGGAAACGATTTTAGGACCAAATCCGATTGAAAAACGCTCGACGACCAGACCGCGTCGCCGGGCTGCGAGAAAGTGACCGAGTTCGTGGACGAAAATCGAACCTCCGAAAAAGAGGATGATCAAAAAGATCGGCCAGATATTGGATGTAAAAAATTCAAACATGAGCGTTGATTAAGAGCTGGGCTTCACGGCGGGCAGCCGCATCCGCCTCGAGAACAGCATCCAAGCTGTCCGGCTCAAAAAGGTTCGAGCGTTCCAGAGTACTACGAATGATCGAGGGAATTTCAAGATAACCAAGCTGTTTGGCTAAAAATGCGTCGACTGCGACCTCATTTGCGGCGTTGAAAATCGCCGGTGCGACACCTCCCGACTCCATCGCGTCGCGGGCAAGTTGCAAACAAGGATATCGGTCGGCTTCCACCGGTAAGAATTCGAGGGAGAATGTTTTTGAGAAATCGAGACCTCGATCGACTCCCGGCCGCCGCTCCGGATAGAGGAGGGCGTGCTGAATGGCAAAAGTCATCGACGGCGGACTCATTTGCGAAAGGATCGATCCATCTTTAAACTCAACAAGCGAATGGACAATGCTTTGCGGATGGATCGTAACTTCGAGTTTATCCGAAGGCATGTCGAAAAGCCAATGAGCTTCGATCAATTCGAGACCTTTGTTTGCCATCGTTGCCGAATCGACCGTCACCTTCGGGCCCATCTCCCAGACCGGATGTTCGAGCGCTTCCTCCGGAGTTACTTCTGCGAGTTTGTTTAGCGGAAGATCGCGGAAAGCGCCGCCGGAGGCAGTGATGATCAACTTCGCAACATCGCTCATCTTCTGGCCGTGAAGACATTGAAAAAGAGCATTGTGTTCGCTGTCGATCGGCAAAATCCGCACATTTTGTTCGCGCGCTGCTTCCGTAATAAATTTTCCTGCGAGGACGAGAATTTCCTTGCTCGCGAGTGCGATTTCCTTGCCGGCTTCGATCGCGGCCAAGGTCGGCTTTAATCCGAGCGTTCCGACCACAGCCGAAACGACGAGATCGCCATCTTCCATTCCGGCCAATTCGATCAATCCGCTCATTCCGGAAACAATTTCTGTGTTTTTTGGAAAAAGTTCCGAGTTTCGCGCTTTTTTCGCCGCATCTTCATTGAAAATCGCGACTTTGGGAATGGAAAAAGCCCGTGCGATTTCCGCGAGTTTTTCGTAGCTGGTGTCGCAGGCTGCACCGGCGATTTCAAGTCGATCCGAATGGCGGGCAACAACTTTGCAGGTATTTTGCCCGATTGAACCCGTGGCGCCGAGAAGGATGATGCGTTTTTTATCGCTCATGAAAAAGCCAAGGCTTCAGGTATCCGTTCAGGAAATCAAGATCAGTAAAAAATAATAGGCGAGCGGAGCGCTGAGCGTCAGACTATCGGTCAAATCGTAGGCTCCGCCGATTCCCGGAATCGTATTGCCGGAATCTTTGACACCGGCCTTTCGCTTGAAGGCCGATTCCAGCAAATCCGAAACGATCGACACGGCTGCAACGGGAATCGCGATCAGTGCCGCGATGGCTGGCGTTAAATTCGAAGGAAAGTAGTCGAGGTCGCGGAAAAACCAGATCCAGTTGGCGCTGACCAACGCCGAGAGAACGAGTCCGCCACAGGCTCCTTCCCACGTTTTTCCAGGACTGAGATTCGGCGCGAGTTTGGTTTTTCCAATAAAAGTTCCCGTAAGATAAGCGCCGATATCGGCAAATTTCACCAATACGACGACCCAGAAAGCGAGGACGAGTCCGGTGGTCTGATCGGCCGAAAGGTGCAAAATCCGGATGAAAAAGTGCAGCATGAACGGGATCAGAATAAAACCGCTCAGCGTCGAGATGAGCG
Organism: Opitutales bacterium; assembly: GCA_035302665.1. GTDB lineage: Bacteria > Verrucomicrobiota > Verrucomicrobiia > Opitutales > T3Sed10-336 > DATGSL01. Next base: position 2,181 of record DATGSL010000023.1, read on the forward strand.
TGCCGATCCTGTCCGTTACTTTTAGAAAGAGGGAAGCGGCGGCGATAATGATCACTCCGAGCGCCAATCCATCAAAATCGGGCATTAGGTAAGCAGCAGCCAGATAAAGAATTCCGAGAAGCAGGCCGGTTTTTCGCAACGGCTGGTGACCCGATTTCTCGAGCATTTTGTATAATTCGTGCTGGCTTGCCGCTGCGAGCAAGAGAATCAGCAGCGCGCCGGCTGGTGCCCGAAAAAAATAGAGGAGTCCTCCGATGGTGAGCCACAGGAAGAGAGTGCTAAAAGTGCGTTTGATCACGGAATAGTGAGGGAAGGGCTCAAGCGGTTTTGTCGAATTTGATCTCCCGTTAATCCGAACCGCCGTTCGCGGGAGCGATAATGCTCAATCGCTTTCATGAATTCCGCCTCTCGGAAATCGGGCCACAAAACCGGAGAAAAATAGATTTCCGCATAAGCGCTTTGCAGAAGGAGAAAATTGCTCAGACGTGTTTCGCCGGAAGTGCGGATGATTAGATCGGGGTCGGGAAGTTTTCCTGTGTAAAGATAACAACTCAGTTTTTCCCAGCTGCACTCCGCCGGATCTTCTTTTCCGGCCGCAACAGCTTCTGCGTAGGCGCGAACGGCATCGACGACCTCGGTCCGCGAACCGTAATTGAGTGCGAGGCTGAGATGCCATTGATCGAACTGAGCGGTTGCCAAAAGCGTTTTCTCGATTTCAACCTGAACCTTTGCCGGGAGATCCTCGGTGCGCCCGATCGTATGAAAACGGATCTTGCGTTTGACCAGTTCGCTCCGCTGCTCCCTCAGGAAGGTTTCCAACATTTCCATCAGGCTATCGATTTCATCCTGTGGACGGCGCCAATTTTCGACCGAAAAGGCATAGAGCGTGAGATGGCGGATTCCGAGATTGCCGGAGACCCGGACAATTTCCTTTACTGAATCGGCTCCTTTCCGATGCCCCTGAATTCGTGGAAGGCCGCGTTCGCGCGCCCACCGGCCATTGCCATCCATAATGACAGCAACATGATGCGGGATCTCTCGTTCGTTCAGATTCATTCGAAACAGGGGCTCATTGAATGAGGGAAGGCCTTTCATTGCAACGAAGGAAAAGATATTGAACCGATCACGTAAATCTGGCGAGTCCCGAATGATGGGATTGGAGATTTTTCGGAAGAACGATCGGATTCTGTCCAATCTTTCTCCGGGAGCGCGGTGAAGGGCGAACAAAGGCCGCATGTTTTGCCGGAAATCGATAAATCGTTGCCCGGAATCGTCAGATCCCTTCAACTGGTCGATCTCTTTCAATCGGTTTTTTAAGGAATGCTAATTTTTAGTGCTCAACTCTGGAATTACCTGTCCAAGTTTATCAGTGCGCTATCGGTGGTTGTGATCATCGTCGGGGGCGTCTTTTGGATCTACGATCTGGCGTTTGTCAGAAAGGCGGTGGTCGCCGATGCCGTTGTGATCGATTTGGTCGAGCGGGAGGGGAACGGCAGTCAAGCTTTATACGCAGCGGTTTACGTTTTTGAGGATGAGAACGGAGAGGAGGTGACGATTCATTCGAACACCGCATCGTGGCCGCCGGTCGGGGAGGTCGGGGAAACGATCAAGGTTTTGTATGATCCCGACGATCCGACTTACTCGATTGAGGACCATTTCTTCATCAAGTGGGGCCGATCGGTCATCATCGGCGGTATCGGGGTTTTTTATCTTCTTGTTTTTGCTACGGTCGCTTATCTGACCGGACGTAGATTGGAAAAGAATCGGATTGCCGAGGAAAATTCCGCGTAGGGTTGGGGCGGACCTTCGGGCCGATCACAGTTCGCTGGTTTGCAGCGGGGGATCGGGGAGGCTCATCTCGATCGGTTGCATGTTGCACCGATGGATTTGCGGCTTTATTCTTTTCAAATGAAAGATCGGGTCGCGGGAGCTGTGATGGGAGCATTTGTTGGCGAGGCGCTCGGCGTCGGGCCGCATTGGTATTACGATCTTGAGGAAATGCGCCGCGATTATGGCGACTGGATCACCGGCTACACGGAGCCGAAAACTGATCGTTATCACGCCGGCCTAAAGCCGGGCGATCTTTCGCAAAGCGGCATTTTATTGAAATTGCTTGTTGAATCGTTGGTGGAGAAAAACGATTACGACGAAACCGATTTTTGCCGACGGCTCGAAGAGGAGCTGTTCCCGTTACTCGATGGAACGCCTGCGAACGGTCCCGGCGGATACACGAGTCAATCGATCCGTGAAGCGTGGCGAAAACGGGTGAAGGAAAATCGTTCGTGGAGGGAAACAGGAGGAGATGCCGACACGACCGAAGCGGCGGAAAGAGCGCTCGCTCTTGCGGCCCGTTTTGCTGCAAATCCCGCAAAAGTTGCGAAAATGGTCAGCTCGAACACCCTTCTTACCCAGATCGATAAAACCGTCGTGGCGATGACGACCGCCTATTGTTGCCTGCTGGCATTGCTCATTCAGGGAGAGCCATTTGACGATCAGATTTCGGGAAAGTTGATGAAGCTGGTTCAGAAGGGCGAGCTCCCCTTTCACACGGTGACCGGCGACAACTTGGCTTCTCCGAAAGCGGGATCCGTCGAGAATCGAGGTGCCGGCAACTTCTCGTCGCCTGACGCACTTCTCACTCCTTCCTATATTGCCCGGGCGGTTGCAGATCCGGCGATTCGGATCGAGCCGGCTTGGAAAGTATCGTTGGTTTACGGAATGCCGTGTGCAATCTACCATCAGATTCCGGCAGCCTACTACCTAGCGGCACGTTTTTCCGATAATTTTGAAGATGCCGTTCTCCATGCGCTCAATGGCGGCGGCCAGAACCAAGCCCGCACGATGTTGACCGGTGCTCTTGTCGGCGCACAGGTCGGATTGAGCGGGATTCCGATCCGCTTTCTCGACGGATTGACCGATTCCGCGGAATTGCTTGCTCTCGCCGAAAAATTGGCCGACCAGGCAACGGAAAACGGAGCGTAAGTTAAGAAATAGAAGAGAGAAAGTTCGTGCTGCTGGCGTGCGCAAAATTGATTTCTTTAGCGCATTTGAACGGCTTTTCTCAAGCTGCGAGATGAATCGTGGTAAGTCCTTTTGTGACATTGACGCTCGGGCTGCTGGAGTGTGACATGTCGGAATGGATGAAATCGTCGATGCGATCCGGAGGAGTCCGCGCCTTCAGAACCTTTTGTGGAAGGGGAAATTTGGATTGGAAATCGAGCGGCTCCGGGTCGATTCGGAGGGGAAACTCGCTCTGACACCTCATCCGCCCGGTTTGGGGAACAAATCGGAGCATCCGTACATCACGACCGATTTCTCCGAAAGTCAGTTGGAAATGATTTCGCCACCGCTCGATTCGGTCGATGAGGCGTATGGATTTGTCAAAACTCTACACAATGTCGTGCAAGGTGAGCTGGCTCCGGGAGAATTGCTTTGGCCGCAGAGCATGCCGCCGATTTTGCCGCCGGAGGAGGAGATTCCGCTTGCCCGTTTCGATGGAGATGCCAGCGGCCGAACCGCGTATCGCCGGTATTTATCCGGAGTTTACGGACGGGCGCGGCAGACGATTTCAGGAGGTCATTTTAATATTTCTTTCTTGCCGGAATTTTTTGAGGTTCTTGCAAATGCAGTCGAAATTCCGATCGGCGAACTAAAGGAGAAGGTTTATCTAAAAATCGTTCGCAATCTGATGCGGCACCGATGGTTTTTGGTCGGTTTGCTTGGCCGGAGTCCGATTGCCCATGAAAGTTTGCGACTCAAGTCCCTCGGTTCGGAAGAATGGATGGAAGTTTGCTGCGAGTTCGGCACCTCGATTCGCTTTAGCCAGATCGGGTATCGAAACCGGGAATCGCTTTGGGTCGATTACAGTTCGATCCAAGCTTATAAAGAGAGGGTGCAACAATATGTTGCGGAAGGAAAATTGCTGAACCCGAACGAGCTTTATTTGCCGGTTCGGATCAAGGAGCTTCCGGATAGCGACGAAATTTCGCATATCGAGATCCGGACGTTTGATCTCGATCCGTTCGATCCGATCGGCGTGACGCCTGCCGGCCTCCGAATTGCCCATATTTTTCTGATTTATTCGCTTTTTTTAGACGAAGAAGGAGTATTTGGACGCGAAGAGCAGAAGCGGGGCGAGGAGCTGCAAAATGAAGTTGCCTGCTTGGCTTTTGCCGAGAGCGATTGTCGCGGTGAAAAAAGGAGGCTATCGTTTTCATTCCGCGAGGAGACGCTGGCGATTTTTGACCGGATTCAAAATGAACTGCGGCTCGACGATTCCTCGACGCCGAGCGGATATCTCGACGCGTGGACGGCTTTTCGTGGATTTATTGAAGATCCGGAAACGCATCCGGCAAACGAAATCAAACGCTCGGTCGCAGCGGATGGATTTATCAAATTTCATCTGAACCGGGCCCATGAGCAGATTGCGGAGCTGTCAGCCGATGCTTACAAATTTTATGGTTTTTCCGATCTTGAGCTATCGACGCAGCTTTTGTTGAAGGCGGCGGTGCGGCGTGGAATTCATTTCGATTTCCTCGATCGCCGGGCAAATTTTGTCCGACTTCGAAAAGGGGCTAAAGAGGAGCTCGTCATGCAGGCGACGAAAACTTCGCTCGATCGTTACAGCAATATTTTGGCGATGGAGAACAAGGTCGTCACCAAACGGCTTCTTGAAGAGCAGGAGATTTTGGTGCCTGCCGGAGCTGACTTTTCGGATTTGGCCGAAGCGAAATTGACCTGGAACGAATACCGGAATCGGCCGGTCGTCGTGAAGCCGGTGAACACGAATTTCGGAATCGGTGTTTCGGTTTTAACGGAGAATCGCGACCGGGCCGATTTTGAGCGGGCGATTGAAATGGCGTTTGTCGAAGATGACCAGATTTTGATCGAAGAATATATTCCGGGAAAAGAATATCGTTTTTTTCTGATTGAAAATCAGGTCGTTGCGATTCTTCACCGCGTTCCGGCGAATGTCACCGGCGATGGACGGAAAACGATCCGCGAGCTCGTTGAAGAAAAGAACCGCGATCCTTTGAGAGGAAAAGGTTACGTAACGCCGCTTGAGAAAATTGGACTTGGCGAACCGGAAGCGATGCATTTGCGAAATCAAAAACTCGATTTCGATTCGATTCCAGAGGAGGGGAAAACTGTATTTCTGCGGGAAAATTCCAACATCAGCACCGGCGGCGACAGCATTGACTACACCGATCGCGCCCACCCGAGTTATTCGGAAATTGCGTCGGCTGCCTCGCGAGCTCTCGGGGTGAAAATCACCGGACTCGATATGATCGTGAAAGACATTTCCGCACCAGCGGCACCCGGTGAATACGCGGTGATCGAGTTGAATTTCAATCCTGCGATCCACATTCACTGCCACCCTTATCACGGTGAAAATCGCCGCCTCGATGAACATATTCTCTCAGCACTCGGATTTTTGTAGAGGAAAGTGTAGCGATTTTCGAAGTTCGTATCGATCGCGGCGGGATGCGGGCGCATCTTTCTTGCGGATTTGCGAATTTCGGCCGGTTCAACGATTGTGGGTAAGTTCTTTGCGCAACGATGATTCATTATCGAAAACGTGAGTTGTTGGAATCAGTTGCAAATCAGTGATTTAACTACAGGTTGAGCGATGGGGAAAGTTATTATAATCAATTTTCTGATGGCGTTCGGTTTCGCCATAACAAGTTATGGAACGGCCGATCAGATAGCGAAATTGGATGAACTCGATTATGTCGAGTTCGAGCTGGAGGTGGAATACGCTGACGACCAAGTATATGAGGCGGAGCTCGAAAGAAAACGAGGCAACCGGGTAAAAGCCGAGATTGAGGACTCCCGGAATGGAGTTCGGAAAAAGAGTGAGGAGGCGTTCGACGAATTGTTTCCATTGGTTGAGAGATTATCGATCACACCAGAAACGGAACGTGAGGAGGCGATTCGGGAAATCTTAGCGGTTTTCGAACTTTCGGATGATTACGAGGAGTTCGAATTGGAGTTAAAATTCAAGGACGGAACAAAGAGCGAGTTCAAGGACGAGAAATAAGACGCTTGAGCGAAGACTTTCATAATGGTCTCGGACTGTGTGGTGCGAGTGGAGGATTCTCATATTTTCCCTCATCGTTGACCTCCGTGCGACCCCCAATTCCAGCCCATTTATTTGAAATACTTGTTCTGCTTCGTCGTCAGTAACGACACCGTCAAAAGTCGACCGCGATCCTATTGGCGAATGGTTTTCTGAGATGGGTGATCTGGTGCTTTCGATAGGCTTCTTCACTCAATTCTCGGAAAACCTTGTCAGCTTCTCGTATGTCGAAGGCGGCCTTACTCGAAATCGCCACCACGCCCGATTCAGCCGTTTCTAGGGTTCAGGGAAAAAACGGCAAAAGCTGGTTGCCTTTTCTACTTTTCGAGCGCGTGGTGGGCTTTGAGTTTCTCAATAAACTCGGGTGCGAGTTCGGTGTCTGCTTCGCGGAGATGATTTAGCAAATCGTTGCCGAGAGCCGTGTTCAGATGGTAGTGCTTCACGGTTTTGTTGATTTCGACAAAGCTGAGCTTGTCGATTTCATCCGGTGAGGCGTTTCCATCGATCTCCGGAATGTGGAGGGTGCAGTTTGTGAAGCGGGTTCCGAGTTCGCTGTCGACACTCCAGAGCGATTCGCCGGAGTTTTTGATTTTCGGCTGAATCCGGCAATCGCGGAAGGCGAGTTCGCCGCGGAGTTCGGGTGCGAAAATGGTATTGATCGAACAATTCTCGAAAGTGGCGCTCGCGATGACATGTCCGAGGTAGACGTTCAGGTTTTCGCAGTTCTTGAATTCGATTTGCGGGTAAAGTGCATGTTCGTCGGCGTATTCGATCTTTGAAGCTCCGCCGAGCCGCAGATGAGCGTTCGAGGCGTCGTCCGGATTCTCCGGATGGAGCTCTTCCAGCTGAATATTGTCGAAAATCAGGCGGCTGTTTGCACGGAGTTGCACGCCGTCGTAAGAGCCTTTTCGGTTGATTTCGAAATCGCCGGGAGCGGGAAGCTCGAAGAGACGGATGCCTTTTTCGCGTCCGACAACACGGATATTTCGGAATTCCGCGAAATCAGGGTAGAAGAGGCGATCGCCGTTGTTCGTTTTCGAGAAATTGACGGTGTTGATCAGCCAGCAGGTAGCAGTCGAATTCGGGGCAGCGCTGTAGTCGACTGTGAGGTCGGTGATCTGGATGCTGCGCGCAACTCCGATCGGATATTGATAGTCGAAATTGGCCGGTCGCTGGTAGATAATAGAGACGACTCCGTTGCTCGTCGGTTTGAGTTTGCAGCCGTTCAGGCGGATATCGCCGTCCCATTTCGCCCCGTAATCGCGCCGGAGGTTTAGAAAATGGTTTCCGTGCCGTTCGGTATTTTCGATAAGAAGGTTTCCGCCGCCGGTGACGGAAATTCCGCGGAAACCGATCGAGCAGTCGACGATGTGGAGATTCCAGCAGTGGAAATGAACATCGACGCGGTTCAGGCGGCAGTTTTCGAGGCGAAAATCTTTATTGAGATTTGTTCCGAAAACACCCCAAGCGACGTTGCCGCCTTCCGCGATCAGATTGCGAAAGGTGCATTTCAACATCCGCGCGCCGCCGATTCCGTAAGTGCCGGCTGCGACGACGCGGCTTTTGTCGGCGCGATTTTGCTCCCAGGGAATGGCCCGGATATTTTCGAGCGTTACATCGTAAACCCGGCTAAAAACGTAGAAGCCTCGCCGGGCCTGCATCGAAATATCGCTTTTTCCTTTTTCGAGTCCCATCCACTGGTTGCGGATGATCGTGCGGCTTCGGGTAATTGAAATTCCGTGATGATAATAGCCGTCGTATTTGTCGCCGGGAACGTCGCCGGAAAAATAAAATCCGCCGCCTTCGATCGTGAGGTAGTTGTCGTTGCACGGCGTTGCGGTCAGCGAAGTGTAGTCGGTGAATTCCCACGCGATATCGCCAATGATGCGTCCTTCGACTTCGACGTAAAAAAGCTCTTCGCGCGCCCAGCCCCGCTTGGAATAATTGGCGCCCGCGCGGATGCCGATCCGGTCGTTGTTATCGGAAATGGAGATCAGGCAGCCGGCATATGGCGCGAGTTCGGGAATGATTTTGACGCCCGGTTTCAGTTTTTTCAGAAACTCTGCTTTTTCCTCGGCGCTGAATTCGATGTTTTGACGCGGATGATCGCCGCGCACGGAGAAACGGGGTGCGTCCTTGCGGTTGAAACGCTCGTCGATGTGGAAAATAGTTTTTCCCCAGTGGACATTTGTCGTGATGGCGATGTTGTACGATTCCTTGATCCAGAACTCGCCGCTGAGGTTGACGACTGGGATATTTTCGCGGCTCGCATAGGCGTGGGCCCGTCGGATCTGGACGCCGTCATCATTCTCGCCGTCGCCGATAGCTCCGAACATCGTGTAGTTGACCGATTCCGATTCCTGGAGGAGGGCGACGCGGTTGTTTCGCAGTCCGAGAATGTCGCCGTCGTTTGGCTCGGTTTCGTTCGATCGTCGTTCGATCCGGTAAATCGCACCGCCGCCATCGCCGGGAGTGAAATAACCGGCTGTTTGGGCAAATTCGCCGTCCGCGGGAGGTGCGGAGGTCTTCAATTCTTGCGCCGTTGAAAATTGTTTTACGGGACCCGACGCGGCTGGGACGTTCGGTTGAGCGACGGCTCTCGATGCCGAGGTGGCGAAGAGAACTCCGCCAGTGCCAATCATTGCGAGGGCTTTGCGCCGGGAGACCGGATCAGAAAGTTCATACATGTTACGTAGGCAAGGTCCCATGCCGGATGCTGTCAAGTTTGACCTGAAAGCGATGTTCGTAGCGCCGGAGAGGTTACGAAAAAAAGGCTTTCCCTGATGTTGGTATCAGGTATATTATTACTTTATTATGAGTAAGAAACGACCGACCCTCACCACTACCGCCGGCAATCCGGTGGCTGACAACCAAAACTCCATTTCAGCAGGCAGCCGAGGGCCGCTTTTGATGCAGGACTACCAGTTGATCGAAAAGCTGGCGCATCAAAATCGCGAACGGATTCCCGAACGGGCGGTTCATGCAAAAGGTTCCGGAGCTTTTGGAACTTTGAAAATTACCCATGATATTACCCGTTACACCCGCGCGAATATTTTTTCCGAGGTTGGCAAGGAGACCGATGTTCTGCTCCGGTTTTCGACGGTTGCTGGCGAACGGGGAGCAGCTGATGCCGAGCGCGATGTGCGCGGATTTGCTTTGAAGTTTTACACCGATGAAGGAAATTGGGATCTCGTCGGGAACAACACGCCGATCTTCTTTGTGCGCGATCCGTTGAAGTTTCCGGATTTTATCCATACGCAGAAACGTCATCCGCGAACCAATATGCGGAGTCCGACCGCGATGTGGGATTTTTGGTCGCTCAGTCCGGAAAGCCTTCATCAGGTAACCATTCTCTTTTCCGATCGTGGCCTGCCGAGAGGTTACCGTCATATCAACGGTTACGGCAGTCACACCTACAGCTTCCTCAACGAGGACAACGAGCGCTTCTGGGTGAAATTTCACTTCAAGACGATGCAGGGAATTGAGTTCCTGACCGACGAGGAAGCGGCGCAAGTCGTGGCGCGGGATCGCGAAAGTTCTCAGCGCGACCTCTTTGAGGCGATCGAGCGGGGTGATTTTCCCCGTTGGGAAATGAAGATTCAGATTATGCCGGAAATCGAGGCGGAGGATTATCATATTCATCCGTTCGATGTGACAAAAGTCTGGCCGCATGCCGATTATCCGCTGATTGATGTGGGGATTTTGGAACTGAATCGAAATCCGCAGAATTATTTTGCGGAAATTGAGCAGGCGACTTTCAGTCCATCGAATATCGTGCCGGGAATTGGTTTTTCGCCGGACAAAATGCTTCAGGGACGGATCTTTTCGTATGCGGATTCGCACCGGTACCGCGTCGGGACGCATTATGCGATGTTGCCGGTGAATCGTCCGAAAACGCCGGTTCACCATTATCATATGGATGGTGCGATGCGTTTTGATATTCCGACGATGACCGATGCTTATTATGAGCCGAACAGTTTCCATGGACCGGTCGAGGATGATCGTTTCCGCGAGCCGCCGTTGAAGATTTCCGGCGATGCCGACCGTTACGATCACCGGGAAGGCAATGATGATTACACGCAGGCGGGAAATCTTTTCCGTTTGATGACGCCCGATGCACAGGAGCGGCTTTTCGGAAATATCGCCCGTGCCATGCAGGGAGTTCCGGAAGAGATCGTCCGCCGTCAGATCGAACATTTTCATCGCGCCGACCCGGCTTATGGTGAAGGTGTTGCGCAAGCACTCGGACTGGATGCTGAGGCAGCCGCCGAGGAGCCAGCCGGAAGCGTTTGAGGCGAAAAAGATGTTGAGCCGGGTTCGATCGAAACGGACCCGGCTGCTTCGGAGAGATCTCAAAGGACTGGAGCCGGATTTTTAAAAAAGGGTGAGTATCGAACCGACACCTGAGGAAGAGAAACGCTACGCTGAATTGCAGCAAATGGCGTTGGATTTTGCGCGGGTGGGTGATTGGGAAAATTTGGAACCGATGATCGAAAGTGGCCTGCCGGTGAACCTGGCAGATCATAAAGGAAACAGTCTTCTGATGCTCGCCGCTTACAATGGAAATGCGGAAACCGTGCGAATGTTGCTCCGGCACGGTGCGGATCCGGACCGGCGAAGCGATCGAGGACAAACTCCGCTCGGTGGGGTGGCTTTCAAAGGATATTCGGAAATCGCCGAAATCCTGATCGAGGCCGGGGCGGATGTAAATGCCGACAATGGCGGCGGTTCGACGCCACTCGTTTATGCGACGATGTTTGGCCGCGAGAAGACCGCGGCGCTTTTGCTGAAACGGGGAGGCGATTTCGGGGAGCGCCGAAGTCTCGGGCTATTGGCGCGCATCGTTGCATTGCCGCTCCGTCTTTTCCGCAGAAAGCGGTAGGGAGGAGCGTTCCCCGATTGTCCGCCTGAATTGCAAGCAAACTGGTTCGGTCAGCCCCGAGATCTGAGCCCTACCTTTCCCGCGCTTTTTTACCTTGTCGCGATTGCTTTCCAGACCATCGCGGGATTGTCGGAAATAATTCCGTCCACTCCCATGTCCAGTAAACGAACGGCAAGGTCGAGGTCGTTGATCGTATAAACCCAGACGCGAAGTCCGCGGCGATGTGCATCTTCGATGGCTTCCGGTGTGACCTGCCGGTTCCATCCGACAACATTGGCTCCGGTTTTCTCAATCTGATCGAGGAAATCCGCGTTCAAAAACCGCTCTTCCACTGGATAAGCTGTGCCATCAGCGCGGCGTGGCGGTCCGAGCGCTCCGAGAACTGCGCCGGGAGCGAGTTCGTTACATTCGGTGATGAATTTCCAGTCGAAGGCCTGAATAATGACATCGTTGAGGATTTCTTTTTCTTTGAGGAGGTGAATCAAGGTTTCGGGGTCGCCTTGTTTGCGTTCGATCAACGTGATCGATCCCGGTTGAATCGCGTCGAGTGATTCAGCCAGAGTCGGGATTTTTGCTCCGGAAAATTGGGATCCAAACCAGCTGCCGACGTCGAGTTTTTCCAACTCCGCCCAGGTTTTGGAGGCGGTTGGAATACGCGATTCGTTCCAAAGACTTTCGGCGTTGCTCGTGCGGTTCAAGGTGCCGTCGTGAAAGGAAAAAGGCACGCCATCGGAGCTGTGATAATAATCGAGTTCGACCAGATCCGCGTTTGCGAGCAGCGCCAGTTCAAACGCCGGTATCGTGTTTTCCGGTGCCGCCATCGAATATCCACGGTGGGCGATTACGAGTGGACGATCGGCTTCGACGAGCTTTTGCAATCGGTCCGAAAGCTGAACCGATTCCGTCGCTGCGGAAGAAGAAAGGCTGAGAGAGAGAATTCCGGCCGCAGCCAGACAAGAATTCAGAAGGATCTTAAACATGATTTTAATAACGGGTTTATTTTTTTGCAGCCTCAAGGCCTTCGTTTAATGACTCAATTAAAAAACGTATCCGTGGATCAAATAACGGCTTTTCTTACGGTTGCCGAGAGCCATTCGCTGAAGAGCACCACCACAAAAAAAATCGCGATCATCACTTCGGGAAAAGTTCGCGTCAGTGCAATAATCGCCCGGCAGATCGTGTAAACCGCCGGATGCGCCATGTTGCGTGCGCCGCCGATCGCCACAGGAACTGCTAGCAAAACCCCAATAACGGTCGAGACTACCGTAATGCTCAAACTTTCGATCACGCCGGTGAAAATGTCGGCCCGCCGCGTCCAAAAGTCCGGCCAGATAAATCCGCGCAGAAAGTCGATTCCCCTCGGAATTCCCGCCGCGATTCGCTCCGGATCGAGTCCGATCGTGGTAAAGGCAAACCAGAGATAAATCACACTTCCGGTAAGCAGAAACCAGCGCAGGAGCGGACTTTTGATCAGGCGCGGGCGTCTCCACGTCCGGGTTTCAGCGGTTTTCGGTACAATCGGTTTTTTTACGGTATCTCCGCTCATCAGGTCGACCAATCCTCCTCGCCGTAGATGCTGCTCAAAATCGTATCGGTGATTTCATCCGGAGTGCCGGAAAAGACGACCGATCCGCCGCGCAGGCCGATGACCCGATCGGAAAACATTTTTGCCAGAGCCACATCGTGAAGATTGGCGATCACTGCCAGTTCATTTTCTTCCGCCAGTTCTCGCAGCAAACGCATGATCTGGCGCGACGTTTTGGGATCGAGACTTGCCGTCGGTTCATCGACAAGGAGCAATTCCGGGCTTTGCAATAGCGCCCGAGCGATTCCGACCCGCTGCCGCTGTCCGCCCGATAACCGGTCCGCCCGCCGATCTTCGAATCCGCTTAATCCGACACGCTCCAAAAGATAAAAGGCGCGTGCAATATCCTCTTGCGGAAACGACCGTCTCCAGCTCGGCCAGAAACCGATATATCCGAGGCGGCCGGACAAAATGTTTTCCATTACGGTCAGCCGGTCGACCAGCGCGTGCGATTGAAAAATCATTCCGATCCGGCGGCGAACTGCCCGCAGCGCGGCGCCTTTCATGCCGAGAATCTCTTGTCCCCGGAGGCGACAGCTTCCGCCGCTGCTTTCGATCAGGCCGTTGATGCAGCGGAGGAGGGTGCTTTTTCCGGCTCCAGAAGGGCCGATGACTGTCAGAAATTCGCTCGGTTGAAGCGAAAGGTCGATGCCGCGCAAAACCTCGAGATTTCCGGAATAAGTTTTCCGCAATCCCTTGATCTCCAACATCGGCGTCTCGACTGCGGCTTTTGGTTCGTCTGCTAAAATCGTCATCGGCAAATCCTGATCCTGTTTTTCTACATTATCTTTCCGCATACGTCACCCCTTGCGCCCGGTCGATTTGCCGGATTACTTCCCAATGTTCTTTGTAGGTGACCGGAATAAATTGTTCCTCTGCAAACTCCCGGGCCAAACCGCTATCGGTCCAATCAAAGGTGAAAAAAGCTTCCCGGATTTTTTCCTTCAAATCGGGATGCAGGTTGTAGGCGTAACCGTAAGCAGTTGTCGGAAAAGTCGCGGAACGGTAAATCGATCGGTAATGGGCCGGATTGACGACTTCCCGCTCCAGCATTTGGCGCAGAACGACATTCGCCACCGCGGCCGCATCGTAATCCCCGTTCACGACACCGAGGATCGAATTGTCATGTTTTCCTGAAAAACGGAATTCGTAATCGACGCCGGCCTCCATTCCGAATTCATCTCGCAAAAGCGCGACCGGCGCCTTGTAGCCGCTGTTTGATGTCGGTGAAGTAAATGCGATCGCTTTTCCGCTCAATTCCGGCATCTCCTGCACCGGACTGCTTTCCGGCACCAGAATTTCCATTTCGTAACCAAAATCCCCGTCTTCAAAGGCCATCATGGCAAACGGGACGAATCCGCAGATATTTACTGCGAGCGGAACACTTCCGGTATTGAAACCGGTCACGTGCAACCGTCCAGCCCGCATCGCCTCCAGCTGCGCCGCATTCGACTGAACCGGAAAAAAGACGACCGATTTTCCGGTTGTTTCGGCCAAATGATCGATGAATTCCTGCCAGACATCCTGATAAACTGCTGGATCTTCGACCGGCGTATAGGCGAAAATCAATTGTGCAGGATCGAGCCAATCTTCGGGATTCTCAGGCTGATCGGCTACCAGATCGTTGTTGCGATCCCGATAGCGCGGGGCCAGATCGCCATCGCGCAATTCCATTTCCCCACCGCAACCATTTAATAACGCTGCGGCGGCAATCACGGCGAGAATCTTTAGATTCGAAACAAAAAAGAGATCTCATTTCATCAGCGGGGAGTGGTTTTTGGGCCGGTCAATTGAACCGGAAAGGGAAACGAGATTGCGAAAAATCTCCGCTAAAGCTTGAAATGGGCCGGGTTTCACTCCGGTTTGAAAAAAATTAAGCACGATGAAAGCTGAGCAAGAAGGCATCGATCGATGGCGACGATGGTTTTGAGAAATCAAAAACCGTTCTGTTCATTTTCGGGAAGAAGCTTCACATTTATGTTTAGGGCCACCGGAGATACAAGCTTGAGATTTTTGATGCGGAAAAAGGATCCATCGAATGAGAAACCGCAACATTACTTACAAGAACTTTTTCTGGATTCTCTGTCAAATAACTTTCTCCCGCTTCCAGTCGGGAATGCGGACTGGCGGAGTCTGAATGCGCTAGCCAGTCCCTTCTTTGACCGCCTGTTTCTGAAGCTTTTCCTTTTGTCGCGTTCGTTTCCGTCGGAGAAAAAGCACGCAGGCGAGCGATGCGAAACCGCCAGCTGAAAGCGTCCAGGCAGGTCCGATCAATCCCGCAATAAATCCACAGAGCAAAAATCCGGCCGGTGCCGATCCCATAAACGACATTGTGAAAAAGCTCATCACGCGGCCCCGTTTGGAATCATCGACGGTGACTTGCAGAAAAGTATTGATCGATGCGGTCCAGAGCAGAAGGGATGCGCCGACAAAGACGAGGATCAATCCGGCAAGAAGCGTGATCCGCGACCAGGAAAAGAGAATGAGGAGCGTGCTCGCTGTGATTCCGGCAATAAAGATCAAGCGTTCGTATCCGCTGCTGCTTTTGCGCGCCGCCAGATAGAGTCCGCCGAGAATCGCTCCAGCAGCCGGTGCGGCGGCAAGATAACCGAAAACCAGAGCGTCGCCGCCGAGAATTTCTCTCGTAAAAATCGGCAGGAGAGCGGAGTAGGGGAAAATAAAAAGTCCGGCGACCGTGAGCAAAAGGATCCCGTTGCGGATCGCCGTGGTCTCCCACGTATATTGAAAACCTTCGCGGATATCGCGAAAAAGCCGGAGTTTGCCGCTCATTTTTCTCGGGCGGGTTTTGAGCATGAGAAAGCTGAAAGCT
Organism: Opitutales bacterium; assembly: GCA_035302665.1. Taxonomy (GTDB): domain Bacteria; phylum Verrucomicrobiota; class Verrucomicrobiia; order Opitutales; family T3Sed10-336; genus DATGSL01. Next base: position 17,557 of record DATGSL010000023.1, read on the forward strand.
CCGGCGACACATCCGAATGCCTGGAAGCCGAAGCAAAGTGCCGGCAAACCGAGTGCGAGAAGGAGACCGGCAGCCGATGGACCGGCCAGACGGGCGAGATTGAACGTGATCGAATGGAGCGCGACGGCATTGGTTAAAACCTCCGGATCGACCAGCTGAGCGACGATGCTTTGGCGCACTGAAATATCGATTCCATGGAGGGAACCGATTCCGAATGCGAGAGCAAAAATATGCCAGACTTCGGCGGCACCGGTTCCGATCAAAACCGCGAGCAAAGCCGCCAGCACGGCCATGATCGATTGCGTAGCGATCAACATCCGCCGACGGTCGAGAACATCCGCCAAACCTCCGGCGAACGGCACGAGAAAAAATCCGGGAAGAAGAGTGACCGCTCCGATCGCACCGAGAAGAAAGGCTGACTCGGTCATCTCGTAAATGATCCAGCCGAGTGCCACCTGCTGCATCCAAAGCCCGGTCATGCTCAGGATCTGACCGAAGAAAAACCAGCGGAAACTCGAATAACCGAGCGCCTGAAAAAGTCCCCCTTTTTTGCCTCTCACGCGGCTTTTCCCTTTTGCCTGCGATTTGTGAAACGGGAAACGGGAGCAGTCGTTCGGGCGATTTTTCTACGGATTTCTCTCAGGTTTTTGCGCATCTCTTTTTTTGCCGGACGGACCGATTAAGATCGTGGTGACGATAGCGGCCAGTCCGGAACGGCGATAGCTGCTTATTTCAACTGAAAGAAGTTATCCTGTCAAAATATCTGCAAAAGGAGGGGGAGCGTTTCGGGGTTCCGAGATTTGGATCGAAAACTATAAGCCTGCGCACGGCGGCGGACGATTGTGGACGAGCCAGAAATCTTTCAGAGCCCGCGCCATTTCCTTGAGGTTGTCCATGCCGGAAGGTTTGACGAGGAAAGCATTGGCGCCGAGATCGTAGCAAGTTTGGACATCTTTTTCGTAGATCGACGATGTGAGAACGATCACGATAAGCGAGCGGAGCGCGGGATCGGCCCGGATCCATTCGAGAACCTCGGTTCCCATTTTCCGCGGCAGTTTCAAATCGAGCAAAACGAGGGAAGGAAACGGGTGTTTTTCGCGGTCGGCATATGGCCCTTCGCCAGCCAGATAATCGATGCCTTCCTGTCCATCTTCGGCGACGTAGATCGGATTTTCGATGCCCACCTGCTTGAAGATATGTTGCAGTAAAAAGACATCCTCCTCGCGGTCTTCGATCTGTAGGATGGGCGATAGATTGGTCATGATTCGGCTTTTTGAAGTTGAATACAAAAACGGCTACCTTGATCGACGGACGATTCGAGACTGACCGAACCGCCCATTTTTTTCACGGCTCGGTCGACGATCGCCAAGCCGATGCCGGTTCCTGAAAATTGGTTGTCGCCGTGGATGCGTTGAAACATTTCAAAAATCCGTCCGCGTGCCTCTTCGGGAATTCCCGGACCGTTGTCTTCGAAATAAATATTTACCTTGCCGTCCTGCGTTTCGGTCCAGATGCGGATCTCCGGTGTGCGTCCGGGCCGCACGAATTTCACCGCATTATCGAGCAAATTTGTAATCGACTGCGTGAGATAGGCTTCATGGGCCAGGATTTTCGCAAGAGGTCGTTCAATTTTGATATTGGCCCGGGGAGAATGGAATTCCGGACGTTCGAGGATGATTTCATCGAGGAGCGATTCGAGATCGGTCTCTGCAAGGGAAACCGCGTCGCGCGAAATCCGGCTGAGAACCAGGACGTCCTGAATGAGCCGGTCGAGCCGGGCGGCGGAAGTGATGACCCGTCCGAGTATCGATTTCTGTTCGGAATTGAGTTGCTCATCGGCTTCTTCGAGAAGGATTTGAGAAAAGCTGTGAATCGTTCGCAAAGGGGCCCGCATGTCGTGCGATAGGCTGTAGGAAACGCTCTCCAATTCCTCAATTGTCTGCTGAAGGTGTTCCGTACGCTGAGCGACGAGCGCTTCGAGTTGAAGGGCACGCTCGCTGAGTTTTGAATGTGCTTCGGCCAATTCCGTCTCCATCCTTTTGCGGTTGGAGATATCGGTAATCGCGGCGAGAACGAAAACCCCTTCTGTTGTTTCCGCTCGGTTCAAGCCGGTTTCGACGGAAAATTCGCTTCCATCTTTTCGCCGACCGAAAAGACCGTGGTCGTGGCCATGATCAAACGTTTCCAATGGAAAGTTGGAAGCCTTTTGCGGATCATCGAGATCGTGAATGTCCGGAATAAGCGAACTGATTGGACGCCCGGTGATTTCCTGCCGGGTGTAGCCGAAAAGTCGCTCCATCTGCCTATTCGCCATCTGAATCGTTCCCGATTCATCGATCAGCACCATTCCGTTTGGCGCGGCTTCGAAGGCGAGACGAAAGCGCCGATCCGTTGCATGTCGCTGGACCGTCGCGGCAAGGACATTCGCGATCGCCTGAAGAAAAGCGATATGGTCGTCGTCGAATTTACGTTTTTCCTTGGAAAAAGCACTGAGGACGCCCCACGGCTCCTTTTTTTCGCCCATGATGACGCAGCTGATTCCGCTTGTCGCTTCGTGGGTCTGTAAAATATCAGCATAACTGAACCGTTTTTCTTCGGGCAGATTATCGACCACGATCGGTTCTTCCGACAGAAGGGTGAAGTTCGCCTGCGTGCCGGGATGGGCACTGGTTTTTGCCTTTCCGATGAGCGATTTTTCCCAGCCGGTTCCGGCCTGGAGGAGCAGTTCCTCTCCGTCCGGGAGAACCTGTAAAACGGCGGTCAAAGAAACACCCAATGTGCTTGCAATATCGTTCGTTGCGCGATCAAAGATTTTTTGTAAATCATTTTCCTGGAGCGCATTTTGTCCGAGCTCTGCAACGACTCGCTGTTGGCGCATCCGGGCGGCGACTCCGGTGATATCGCGGGTGATCTTCGAAGCGCCGATCACATTTCCATCGGCATCTTTGACTGGCGATACGGTTAGGGAAACTTGGAGGCGCGCGCCATCCTTCCGCAGACGCACAGTTTCGAGATGGTCGATCGCTTTGCCGGCCCGGATCCGTTCGAGAATCATCGATTCTTCGGCAACGCGATCGGGAGGAATAAAAGTGAGAACCGGTTTTCCGACAATTTCTTCTGCAGAGTAGCCGAAAAGACGTTCGGCAGCCGGATTCCAGCTCGTGATGATGCCGTTCAGATCCTTGCTGATAATCGGATCGTCGGCCGATTGGATGATCGCCGCGAGGTAGGCCTGGGCCTCGTCGTAGATCGGCGCACCGGCCGATGTTTTTACGATGGGAAAGTTTTTCATTTTCCCTGTTTTCGGGAGAGAAGGCGCGCCGGTTTTCTTGGATTTGGATGACACGATTAATAAGTGCGTCTAACGTATTCCATTAAAGGGAGATGGAACGACCATAGTTCTATGCTAAATACCGCGCCTGCGTCAATGCAGCAGAAATATTCGCTCAAAATTGTTCTGAAAGATGGAATCTTAGCTTATCGTAAGGCCGATTCCAAAAATCGTCCAGTCGGACTCGTTTTCTGTTTCCGAAGGCCTGCGACGTCGCCTTGATAAAAAATTTCTCCACCGGCATCGCCTCCTTCCGGTCCGATTTCCACCACATAATCAGCTTCTGCAATCAGATCGAGATTGTGCTCGATGACGACAACCGTATGCCCTTGATCGACAAGTCGCTGCAAAAGACGAATCAGGCGCTCGCAATCGGCAAAATGAAGTCCGATCGTCGGCTCTTCCAAAATAAAAAGATGCTGAGGCTGAAGTCCGCGATTCCGTTCGGTGAAAGTCGGCAGCCCGCGGATCACTTCGCTGACCAGTTTCAATCGCTGCGCTTCGCCGCCAGAGAGAGTCGGACTGCTTTGCCCGAGCGTCAGATAACCGAGTCCGGTTTCAACCATCAGTTCACAAATTTGCGAAAGTTGGCTGTGGAAATCGAAAAACTCGGCCGCTTCCTCAAAAGTCATCGCGAGCACATCGCCGATCGATTTTCCATTCCAGCGGATTTCTTCGATTTCGGGTCCGTATCGGCTTCCTCCACATTCGTCACACGGCAGATAAGCGTCGGGGAGAAAACTCATCTCGAATTTAATCCGTCCGGCGCCGAGACAGGTTTCGCAACGTCCGCGAGGAGTGTTGAAGGAAAATCGACCCGGTTTATAACCGCGCATTTTCGATTCGGGTAAATCGGCAAATATTTTACGGATCAGATCAAAAATTCCGAGATAGGTCGCCGGTGTCGAGCGGGGCGTTTTTCCGATCGGAGCCTGATCGACTTCAATGACTTTCGAAAAAAGGTGACCATTGTAAAGAATGCGGAAGGGCGCGGCACCATTTTTCCAATCGGCACCTCTCAGGACGGAGGTTCTGCGCTCCACAGCTTCACTGACGACTGGAAGAAGCAAATCGCGGATCAAGGTTGATTTTCCGGCGCCGGAAACACCGCAGATGATCGTCAGGCGTCCGAGCGGCAGATTGAGATCATCGCCCTTCAGGTTTCGCAACGACGGTTTTCTCAAAACCAGCCAATCTTCGGGGATTTTTCGTTGGCGCGGTCCCGGAGCTGCGGAGAGTTTTCGATAAGTTCCGAGAAGCGGGTGGGGCATTCCATTTTTCAAAAATCGCCCGGTGACCGAGGCTTCATTTTTGCAAATCTCTTCAAGTGTTCCGTTAGCGAGGATTTCGCCGCCATGTTTTCCGGCTGCCGGGCCGAGATCGAGAATCCGATCGGCGTGGCGCATCGTTTCCTCATCGTGTTCGACGACCAAGAGCGTGTTTCCTTTCGCCCGCAAATTTTTGAGAGACTCGATCAGGCGGGCGTTGTCGCGGGCGTGCAATCCGATTGACGGTTCGTCGAGAACGTAAAGAACGCCCGAAAGATTCGAACCGAGCTGTGCCGCCAAACGGATTCGCTGCGCTTCGCCGCCAGAAAGTGTCTGTGCGGAGCGGTCGAGATGGAGATAGCTGAGACCGACCTCGTCGAGAAATTCGAGCCGATCGGCGATTTGCGGCAAAATATCCTCGGCGATCGCCTGACCGCGTTTGTCGAGCTGGAGTTTTTGCAACGATGCGATCAGGTCGCGTGCGCTCATCTGTAAAAGTTCGGGAAGCGAACGGCGATTTCCGTCGGTAAATTCGAGTTTTACCGCGCGGCTAATCGGATTCAGACGTTCGCCGTTGCAGCTGGGACAGATCGGACCTTCTCCTTCCCAGCTCGAATCGGGTTCGATTTCAATCGGAGTGGAATCTTTTTTATCGTCGTCAAAAAGCCACGGATAGAGCCGTCCGTAACCGCGGCATTCGGGACACCAGCCACGGGCCGAATTGAACGAAAAATGCTTGGGATCGAGTTCGGGAAAAGCTTCGCCGGTCGCCGGATCGGTCCGGGTGGTTGAAAACCAGCTGAGAATACTTCCTCTCGGTCCCGCTAGGAAACAGGCTCCTTTTCCGAGTGCGAGCGCCGTTTCCAAAGTGTCGCGCCATTTCTTTGCGTCGGTTTTTCCGCTTTTCGGATCAAAAGAAGCGACGACTACCTCGATATCGTGTTCCCGGTAACGCTCGAGTTTTCTGAAATTTGCGACATCGATGAGGCGTCCGTTGACCCGCATTTTTGCATAACCGTGCTGTTCGATCCAGTTGGCGACCGGTTGATGATGTCCTTTTCGCCCGCGGATCAGCGGACTGCAAAGGTGAATCTCCGGCAGCGATGCGATTTCCGGTTGTTTGAGAATCTGGAAAAGCCGTTTTCCGATCGCGGTTTTCGAAAGTGCGGTGACCGGTTCGCCGGTTGTCGGACTGTGCTGAATGCCGATCCGGGCGTAAAGAAGCCGGAGATATTGCGCGACCTCGGTGACGGTTGCGACGGTCGATTTGCGGTTTCCGGTTGTGATGCGCTGTTCGATCGCGACGGTCGGAGGAATTCCTGTAAGCCGATCGATATCGGGGCGCGGCAGCTGTTCGACAAACTGCCGGGCGTAGGCCGACATCGATTCGAGAAACCGCCGCTGGCCTTCCGCAAAAATAATGTCGAAAGCGAGCGTCGATTTTCCCGATCCGGAGACGCCGGTGATCACCGTGATTTCCTTGTGCGGCAAAGTGACCGAAAGGTCTTTCAAATTGTGCTCACGGGCACCGGTCAGAACCAACGAGGCAGGCGGACGGGAATTTCCGGAACTGGAAGGGAAATGATAAATCGCCGCCGACTCGGCCGCGATTCGGTCGGAGGATTTTTCGGAAAAAATCGGTCCGGCGAGGGCGGTTTTCAAAAACTTCGCCGTCGGAGCCTCGGTTTTTGCAACGAGTTCCGGAGTTCCGGCTGCGACGATTTTCCCGCCGTTCGCACCGGCATCGGGACCCATTTCAATGATCCAGTCGGCCGATTTGAGAATATCGGTCTGATGTTCGATCACGATCAGTGAATGTCCTTCGTCGACAAGTTTTTGCAAAACCTCGATCAGCCGCTTGATATCGTGGCGGTGGAGCCCCGTCGTCGGTTCGTCGAGGAGCAAAAGGGCCTGAGAATCGTCGCTTTTTTTGCGCCGGCCGCCGATTTGCGGAAGGTAGCGAACGAGCTTCAACCGCTGGGATTCTCCGCCCGAAAGCGTCGTGAGAGGTTGGCCGAGTCGCAGATATCCGAGTCCGACGGCGGCGAGTCCGCCGAGCCGTGAAGCGATTTTTGGTGATTCTTCGAAAAACGTGATTGCATCGTCGACGGTCATTTCGAGGATTTCGCTGATCGTGCGTCCGCGCCACTCGATCTCGAGAATCTCGGGTTTGAAACGTCGGCCTTCGCAGATCGGACAGGTTACGAAGACATCGGATAAAAACTGCATCTCGATCCGTTCGTAACCGAGGCCGCTGCAATGATCGCACCGGCCATCGCCTGCATTGAAGGAAAAACTCGAAGGCGTCAGTCCGGCAGCTCCGGCGGTCTCTGTCGAAGCGAAGAGTTTTCGGATTTCCTCCCAGGCCGTGCAATAGAGAGCCGGATTCGAACGCGGCGTCCGGCTCAGCGGCGATTGATCGACCAGAACGACTTCGCCGATGTGGGAATCGTTTTCAATCGAAGCAATTTCCGCCGGATCTTCGGAGATTTTTCCGCGCTGACGGAGAAGACCGCTGAAAATGATGTTGTTCAGCAGCGTCGATTTTCCCGATCCGGAAACGCCGCTGAGACAGACGAACCGCTGCAACGGGATCGAAAGGTCGAGGTTGCGGATATTGTGTTTGGTTACTTTTTTAAAATGAAGCCAGTCGGTCGATTTTTTCGTGACCGGACGGCGCTTTGCCGGTCGATCGATTGTGAGAGCGCCTGAAAGATATTGTCCGGTAATGCTTTCTGTGCTCTCCAAGAGTTTTTGGCGATCTCCTTGAAAGACGATTTCGCCGCCTTCGCGACCGGGACGCGGTCCGATTTCGATCATCTCGTCAGCAGCGGCAATAATCGATTCGTCATGTTCGACTACAACGACCGTATTTCCCTGATCGGTGAGCCGCCGAAGAATGGAAATCAGGCGATTGATATCGCGCGAATGAAGTCCAACCGACGGTTCATCAAGAAC
>DATGSL010000024.1:0-5542 GCA_035302665.1 Opitutales bacterium
CTTCGTGCCAGATCGCAAATCCGCCTGCGAGCGCAGGGACCGATTTTGCCGACATCGAATTGGTAACTGGAATTTCGCGGAGATTTTCCAAATTCAACATCCGCAGATTGGTGATATTGGCTCCGGCCGAATCTTCTTCATAAACAACCCAATTTCCTTGGATGAAAGGACGGGTTTCGTTGTGGGAAGTCGAGGTCAGCCGGATCTCTCCGTCGCGCAGAAGGTCGTATCCGTAAAGATCGACTTGCGTATGACGGTTGTCTTGCCAAACGACCCATTGACCGGAAATTTTCGGATTGAACTGTCCGTGCTCATTGGCGGTCAGGCGCTTGATTTCGCCGGTTTCGAGATCGGCGAGGAAAATTTCTCCGGAACCGACGTTTCGTTGATCCTGCCAGACGACGCGGCCGGCGTGGATGTCGGCGAATTGCTGGTTTTGCGTAGTCGGATCGACAAGGCCTGAGTCATTCGTCAGCAAATTGTGATAGCGAAGCTGAATCGCTGCGTTAGCGTTGCCGACCGGACGGGTTTCGTGAACGAGCCACGGCCAATCGATCACCGGGCGCGTGTCGTGGGAGGTGGATGAATCGGTTATCCGGACAGCAGGGGCGAGTGATTCAAGGTCGCGCATCCAGATGTCCCAGGCACCGTTTTCCGAACGACCTTGCCAGACAACGTAGCGACCGTCGGTGTATGGATTTTCCTGATTTAAAGTGCCGGAGGTAATCGCCGTTGGTTGGGCGTCGGGCTTGTTGAGAGCTTTAGCAACGATGTTCCAGTTTCCTGTTGCGCGGTCTTGCCAGACAGCCCAGTTCCCTTTTGCGTGCGGTCTCGCCGCGGCGCGTTCTGGTGCGGCGAGCAAGGTGACATCTTCAGCGAGATTTTCGATACGGATCAGTTTCGTGGCAACTGAGGATCGGCCAAGCGGATCGGTTGTTTGAACGCGAAGAGTGTAAACGCCCGCTGGCAACATTTCGCCATTGTGATCGCGGCCGTTCCAGGAGAAGGAAGTGGTCTTGCCCTCAATGTCGATCAGCCAATCGGAATAAACCAACTGGAGATCGGAGAGGTCGGAACCATAAAGCGGATCGATCGTCCAGCGGAGGTCGGATGGATGGTCGATCTCCTGCCAAACGCCCGCGCGATTGGTGATCAAGGAAAGCTTTCGCTCGCCCAAGTCGAGTGCGGAAAGCTCCAGCGGAACGTTGATCGATTCTTCTGGTCGGAAGTAGCCATCGTCGATTGTCCAGCGGTAGTCGGTGATTCCGTCTCCGCTGATCTCGATGGTCGCGCTGGAGCTCCGTGTCGGAGTCGCGGGGATGCCGGCAATGACCAGCTCTCGCGCATTCGGATCGACATTCCAGGAGACTGTAAGCGGATCTTTCGAATATTCACCGTAGCGGGAACGTCCGATGACCGACACTTCGACCTTTCCTGAAAAATTTTCGAGATCGATGGTTTCTGAAACGGATCGCTCCGCCGACCAGGAACCATTGCCAACTTTATATTGGTAAAAATCGACCTGATCGCCGCCGACTGCCAGCGACGCTGTTTGAAAAGGAGTCGGGCTCGGCGGAACATTGGCGAGTGTCGGGAAGGCGATGACGCCTGCAAAGATCGCGACTTCGGCCGATACGCTTACCGGACTTTCTCCGACGGCAATCGTAAATTCGCTGGTATCGGACCGAACGGAAAGGGCCTCGCCCGCATGGAAGAGGGAACCTTTCTCCATTGCAATATCGACACCTGCGGGAACGTAGCCCGGGACAACGATAATTGCCCGCTGAACTTCTTCCGTATTTCCGTAAATATCCTCCGAGTAGAAATCGAGCAAATATTCTCCCGGGGTTTCGAGAGTGAAAGGAAGCGCGGGGACGAAGGGGCCTTCGTTCAGGCTGTAGTGCATGGTGACCGGGCTTTCATCTTCAGCGGTGAAATAGATCTGCGTGTCACGCGTGATGTAATATTTTCCGTTCGAAAATGACGATTCGCCAGCGAAATGAAGTTCGGTGACCGGTGGCACATCTTCATACTCGGGTGGGCGATACTCGATTGTGTAGTCATAAACCGCATTCGGTTCGACGCGATCGAGAATATTCAGATACGTGAGCTTGCGGTTCGTGCCGCGCTCGTAGCGGATATTGGTCCAGGTATTTCGCGGATGGAGGACTTTTCCATCCGAGCGCGTGACTCGGACAATATTCAGTTCCGCTCGGCCCGGATCGTTGAGTCGCATGTAACCCCAACCTTCGAAGTTGGATTGCATGCGGATAGTAAAGTTGCCTGCTTGATCGAGCGGGGAAATGACATCGACATCCTGCTGGTGGTTGACAAAGAGGATATTTCCATCGCTCTCGTAGAGTGCGTCGGGAATGAGCTCCTCGTTCCGATCCGTGACTGCGAGAAAATCGAGAATATCGTCTCGGCCCGGTTCGTCGTTCATCACTTCCTGAACGAAGAAGTGAGAATTGAGGGATTTGATCAGTGAAGTTTCCTCGCCGCCGAGTTCGGAAGCGTGCGTATACGTTGCGTTGAATTGAGTAAATTCGCCCGAGAGGGTGGTGATCATATCCCAGGCACCTTTTCGGGTTTCACCTGGATAAATATCGCCGAGGTTGACGGTGAGACTCGCTCGATCGAGCGGGGAATCCATCACGCGTGCGCCCAGAAGCTGCGCGACGAGGAGCAGGCTTTGAACATTTTCAACAATTCGCGGCTGTTCCGATTTGATGACAACATCGCGGGCGATGCCGTAGCCGCTATTGGTGACGAGAACCCCGAGGGTGAAGGGAACCGGCGGTTCGACTTCGGGAGTGAATGGATCATCTCCCTGAACGTCGCGCGGGAGAAAATAAGTGATTTCCAGCTGCGGTTCCGGTTTTACGCGGATCATATCCGGATAGACAAACATCTGATCTTTCGGAATATCAACACCGCCCAATTTGCCGCCGAGACGCGCCCCGACGCGGAACATTTTTCCGTTCGGATCGGTTCCGCCGGCCGTCGGTTTTGGAATAATAAACCAGCGGATCGTCGCTGTTTTGCTTGCTCCGATGACGCCGGTGCCGTCGATGGCATTGATATCGCGTAAGGTCGGAGCGCGGACGAAGAAGAAATCGGATGCGTCGTTCGGTGCTCCTTCTTCCGAAAGCGCAGGATCTTCAAAAACCAGTTCCGCAAAAAAGTCGGTGATCGCATCTTGTCCTTGATTGTTCGTGATCGTGAGCGTCGCTTCGAAGCCGATCCGCTCGAGCGTCATCTCTTGCAGGATTTCCATCTTCACCGGCGCGCACCAACCTTGGAACTGTTGTTGAGCCGAGATCGTCGCGATTCCAGTTGTGAGAAATAAATAGAGGAAGAGCGCCGTCCGTGCCCCGATCGAGGAGCGGAGATCGTTGAGGTATTTTAGATTCAATGGCTTCACGGCGATGAGGTTGGTGAAAAAGGCTGATGCAAAGGTCGAAGGTTTCATTCTGTGATTTCCTTAAGGGATTCCGGATCTTCGAGATAGAGCCCGCCGCAGAGGTCCTCGACGAGGATGCCATCGGCGTAAAAGGCGCTGTCGCCCTGGAGCTGGAAGGTGTAAACTTCGTGGGTTCCCGGAAGAAGTTCGGTTGAGATGATTTCGATCATTTCGCCCGATTGCCCGTGCAACCACTCGCCAACCTCAAGATTGCGAACGGCAAGCCAGCCGTTTGTGTCTGTCCAGATCCGGTGTTCGCCGGTGACAAGAATTTCACGCGTTGTCGAACGGTTGGAAACAGGTGCAACCGTGAGACGGTAGAGTTCATCCGACTCGATTTTATAGGTATGGCGAATGATGGAGTTGATGTTGTCTTGAACGTTCGAGACTACCTTATCGCCGGTCTTCAGAGTTTGAATCGCGCCATAGGAACCATCGGCCAGAAGAACTGGAGTATCCGCGAGGAAGCAGCCTATGCCTCCGACTCTGAAAGGTCCTTTTCCATTAGTTCCTGGGCCTCGACTTCCTCCGCTGCTGTCGCTCCTACCTTTGCCACCGAAGATTTTCCCGCCCATGCAAGCAATGAGTTGAAATGGGAAGGCGCGGACGTCGGTCAACGCTTGTGCACCCGCCAAGATGAGAATAACGGCTCCGATCCCGTCGGCTGCCTCAGCGGCGCTGACTGATCGATATTTCCCGTTGGCTAAAGCGGCCAAGCCTTGCATGACGTCGGCTCCAGGGAAAGGTAAGGACTCGGTGAAGCAATCGTCCAGATCGGTCCAAATGCTTGCGGTTGCGCGATCTCCACTACTGGCGTTTGCGATTCCAGATTCGTTACTTGGCGTCTGTTCGCCTTCCCGACCAGCATATTCGAGACGGAAGGGAACAGCTACCGACTGCTGGGGCAGCAATTCTGGTAGATATTCAATCATCGGAGTGAGGCGACCAAAACGAGTTTCGGTTCCTTCGATCTCAATGTCATACATCCGAATCAGTCCTTCGTTTTTCAAGGTGAACATGACAGTCGCTTCAAAGTTGGCGGGCAGATTCTCAAACTCGTATTTTGGAGGCGTCATTGTGAGAACCGGCGCCGGAACGAAGGTCTCGAATGTCATTTCAAGTTTGATCTCGTAGCGGTCGGTGAACGGCACTGGAACCACATTAAATTCGATCGTCACGAGACTGCGATGAAGTTCAGCGCTGATTTCCGCGGTTTCGTCCGCCTGGATTTCAACGACGCCCGCCTGCGCCCCGTGACCGGGAGCGGAAAGATGCCAGGACCAGTTGCCTTCACTGAGATCGGTTACAGTCACGCGACCTTCGGAATCGGTCATGACCGGATCGAGATCGTGCCCAAGAACGGAGTGGCGCAAACGCAGACTCGCATTGGGAACTGCTTGGCCAAGGGAATTGGTAACCAATGCGGTGAGATTTCCAACGAAATTGGATGTGACCGTCGCCGCTACCTGAACGGTGAAGTCACTCACGGCATTGCTTCCGGAAATCACGATTTCATCCCGATAATAACCCATCTCGACATCGTTCGACGGCACGAAGACGGTATCGAACGTAAACGTTTCCCCAACTTCGAGGTCGGGAATCCGTATGAGGCCGTCTGCATCGCGCGGAAGATTGAGCTGCATCCATGGGATTTCTTGCGGTGGAGTGATCACGATATCTTCCAAAGCGCGCAATCCACGATTTTCAATCGTGACTTGGCGGCTGTAGATGTCGCCGCGATCGACGCTTCCCTGCACGTAGCCCACGCGCGGGCTGGCGACGGTGAGAATCGGGATTGCCGGGAGCAGGCTGACTTCGCCAACAAAAGTGACGCCGGCGCCCTCGGCGGAGATGAAGGTGATCTCCGCGATCGCCTCATCCGGCGCATCGGCATCGGCCTGCATTTGCAGCGAAAGCCGTTTGCGGACACTTGGAGAGAGTTCGGCCACCGGTTCGGTGAGGGAAACGGACACCTCCGGCACGTCGATCTCGACACCTTCTTCGATCCGGTAGATTCGGGACGAAACCTCAAGATCCGTCAGCGGAATGTCGCCGGGATTGATGAGCGTAAGGTTGAAA
>DATGSL010000025.1:0-2337 GCA_035302665.1 Opitutales bacterium
CGCACCGGGCGGCTGCACGTGATAATACGCCACGACCCCCAAAGCGGCGAAAGCGAGAATAATCGTTGTGATGTTCCCCGCCCCCGCCCAAGCCAGCGCCTTGCGGGCATCCGAAAGCGACCGGCAGCAAAGCAACCTTTGCGTCGAAACCTGATCCACGGAATTCTGCGTTAGCTGAAAAATCGACGCCCCAAAGAGCGCGACCCACAGCGTGTACGTCTGTTTCGGATCCATCGAAATGTCGATCAGCCGAAGTTTCGCCTTCTCATCCGCGATCCGAAGCACTTCCGCAATCCCGCCTTCCACTGCGCCAACGGCAAAAATCAGCACCAGCACCGCGCCGCCGATCAAAACAAAAAACTGAATCACATCGGTCCAAATCACCGTCGTGATTCCGCCCATCCACGTCCAAAGAATCGCAAAAACGGTGATCACGACGATCGCGACTCCCATATCCATTCCCGTGACGACACTCAAATCAGCGCCGTCGAAAGAAGCCGCACGCTCTGCCCCAGCCCGACCGCGATCAAAAACATCAGCCGCGACATCTGCGCGCTCGATTACCCGAACCGGCCCTCGATAAAATCGTACGGACTGGCGCTCTTCATCTGGTAATACGGTTTGATCAACGTCGCTGCCATCAACAGGTTTCCCAGAATGAATCCGATCACCATCGTCACGTACCGAAAATCGCCACCCTCCCGAAAAATCGCCGCCGGCACGGCGATAAACGTCAGCGCGCTTGTTTGCGTCGCGACGAGCGAAATGGAAACCGACCACCACGGCATGTCCCGCCCGCCGAGAAAGAAACCATCCAAATCGTTTCCTTTGCCCCGAAGCAAATGGCCGAGCCAGGTCGTCAACAGGATAAATCCCGCGACAATCGCCCAGTCGATTGCGGTGAAAACACTCGGTTCGCTCATAAATACGGCCACATCTTACCCGATCGGATCGAGACTCAACAATGGCGGTATTTGCGTTTCTTTATGACATTTCACGCCTTCGCTTCGAGCTGTGAGCGACATTGGTAATGCCGCCGGAGCCAATCGTGTGGCTTTAACTAACTGCTTTCGTTCGACTCGAAGCAGACGAGCGGATCGTCTTTCCGTTCGAGGGAGAGGCCGATCACGCCTTGGCAAAATCCATTGCACGAAACAAAGACCGATCCGTCGGTGATGGCCGCGACCCGCAAGGTCTGTATCACTCGATCGGGAAAATCGCCCGCATACCACGAAAACCAAGCCGGAAAAAACTCCAGTTCCTCCTGACGCGCAGCGAGCAACGGAAGAAGGCCATCGCAAACAAAGGTATCGAGTCGCGTGCCACCGATAAATCCGCCGGTCAGGTTTTTGCTCACTTTTTCCCGGAGTTCTTTCAGATTCAGATCCGATCGGGCCGAACGCGTCCCCAACTCTTCCCGATCCGATCCGTTTCCGATCGAGCGAAAAACTTCCTCGACCCGCTCCGGCCAATCGGGATCCGTTTCCATCATTTGCAAGTATTGCCGGAGACGTTGACGCGGATGATTGGCCGGGCGCGCACCGCGAATGATCCAATGAGCCGTTGCCAACAATTCGTCCTCGGTCGGCCGTTCCTTCTGCCAGCCGGAGAGCGGGAAACGGGTCGCCACGGTCAGCATGGCACCGCGATTTCGCCGGTATCCGAGAATCTCCAAAGCCGATTGATGACAGGCCTCCGACCATCCGAGTTTTTCAAGCCGCAGCCGCGCAAAATGAACTTTCTGCTTCCAGCGCTGCCACGCATGCTCGTGCAGAAGCCGATGGCGTTCCTCCTGCGATATGGAGGTCAAAATTTCTGTTGCCTGCCAATGACTTCGGGCGAGCGTCGACTCGATCGCATCTTCCGCCGCGTATTCCTCCAGATCGTGATGAAGCAAATCAAGCAGCACGAGAACCGGCGGTTGCTCTCCATTTAAAAGCTTTGCCGGAAGTTCATTTTCAGTTGGCGGAAAAAGCAGCACGTGCAGAACAACCTCGTTGTAATTCGGATCGAGTTGATGTCCGTGCTTGAACCAATCTCCCGCATGAAAGTGGATTTCAACATCGCCGTTCAGGTCTCGACCACCGAGCCGAAGACGGGCATCTTTAAAATCGGGTCCTTCCAAACGATTCCACTTTCCTGGAAAAAAGATTTCAATCGAACGTCCGTCGGTTGTCTTCGCTCCCGATGTGTAAAAATTTCCGCGGAGCCAAATCTTTTGCAACAGCTTTTCCGTGACAGTAAAAGGCCCATAAAAACCTTGAAATTCCGCCACTTCCGCCTGTCGCTCCTGCCTCACAACTAGAACTCCATTCGGTTTTTCCAGACGGAATCGAG
>DATGSL010000026.1:0-4263 GCA_035302665.1 Opitutales bacterium
GCCCAATGTCGCAATGCGACCATAGCCGGTATAGGCCACGAACATCAGCGCGCTTGCGTGAAAAAGAGCCGCAAGAGATGCATCCGTCTCCGCCGCAGAATCGAAAAACGGAGTCAGATTGACACGCGAAACCATCGGAGCGCCCGCCACAATAAAAAAAGTCAGCGCCAACAAGGTCAGCGAAACGATCACGATGTTCACCACATTCGAGCGGTGAATTCCACTCAGCACGATAAACGTAAACAACAGAACCGCCGCCAGCGCGACTGGAATCAGATAATCATACGACAGATCGAGCGCACTGAGCAAATAGCCCGAAAAACCGAGCGCGGCCGTCGCAGCAGATGCCGATTTTGCGAGCAAAAACATCCAACCGGCCGTGAAACCGAGCCACGAGTTTAGATATTTGTAGCCGTATTCGTACGTGCCACCGCTGACCGGATGACTGGCAGCGAGCTGGGCACTGCTCAATCCATTGCAAATTGCAACCAGGGCAGCGAGCGCCACCGCTAAAATCACCGCCGGTCCGGCAATCCCTGCCGCGACTTGATCCGGGCCGGCTACGCGGGCATGCACGTCGCTAAAATCACCGCCGGTCCGGCAATCCCTGCCGCCACGCCGATACTCACAAAAACGCCAGTGCCGAGGATCGACCCCAAACCCATCATGATCGCACCGAAGAGTCCCACCCGCTGTTGCAGGCGTGCAACTTCCCGCGGCTCTGGTGCATCCGTCATCCTGCCGATCAAACCTTATTGTTGCAGAATTGCGATGCCGTATGATCCGTCTTTAGAAAATGCTTACCGCCCAAGCTCTTCAACGATCGTAACCGAGCTGCAATCGCACGAACATCGCAGCAGCAGCTTCCGGAACGGTCACCCGGACAATTTCCATGGATGGATCAGCCGGATCGGCGGAAACTTCCCAATCGGCTTCCTCCAAATCGAGCGCTGCCCAAACCGAAAGATCGGAGGAGACTTCCGGGATCGGCACGATATCCGTCAGTCCGGCCAATCGGCGAAAAACAAATACCATCTTTTCCCCGTCTTTTTCCATCCGTGGAAGATTCGCCAGGTCCGGATCTTCTGGATCGAGTCCGAATGTGTAAGCGGCCAAGTTTGGAAGCCCGTGTCCAAAAGGATCAGCCGTCGGAGCGCTCACAGCCACATCCCGACGTTCCGCAAAAGTGAAAGTTGATTCCTTCCAAGCATCGAAAGAGCGGCGGAATTTGGCGACGATTGCTTTTTCCCCATCGATTTCAAAAACGGCCGGATTGGCGGTTCCCTCATAATCGCCCTCCCATTTTTCAAATTCCCAGCCGGGAGCACCGACCGCCCGCAAGTCGACTTGAGCGCCCGCTACGTAGGATGATTGCTTCGGATGACGCATCACCTTTCCTTCGCCACTGACAGAAGTCGTTAGCTCAAATGTCGGCATCGGCGACGCATCCGGAGGAGAAAGTGCCGCCGACCGAAGATACGATCCAGCCAGCCAGCCTCGCTCTCCTCCCGGATAAATCTCCGCAAACCACCATCTTTGCGTGCCGAGCCGAACGCCGTTATTTTGGTGCGGCAGGATGCGGACAAGTGTATTTTGAGGCAATCCGCGGATGATAGGGTAGCTCGTTCCCGGCCCCATGCGGTGATTAAGATTCGCCGGGGTCGTCTGAGCCCAATCGTCGGCCGCAAAAACAGTCGAAGGTGCGTCCGTTTCCCCTTCAATCAGGTTGCGACGCATCGGCCGGTAATATTGCAGGGAACTCCACGACCAGCTCCGGCGCATTTCCGCTTGGGGAAAACCGAGATTGCGCGGACCGGGTGTTTGCTCGGCAGAAATAATTCCCGAAGCCACATAGCGGTCAAAAAGTAGATTGTGGTCACCGCTCCGATTAAAAGCATCTCCCCGAAAAAGCTCGACCGAAGCACCGCTACCAATTCCGCCGAGGCTGCGGACCAAGATCGCCGGTCCCATCATCTCGTTTTCAAAGCGAACCGTGTTCAATCGCCGAGGAAGCCGCCAGGCGATGCTCAAAAATGCCGAACAATCGTTTCCGAATTCCGTAAGACCACCGTCGGTCGTATTCACTTTCCAAAGAAAACCTTCCAGGTTATCCGCTTCATGGATCATATTGTAAGCGACGCCCCGAAAGGTTTCTTCTTCCTTAAAAAGGATTCTCCTCACCGGCGGCCCCGGTGTGCGGAAATTGTCGATCGTTTTCCGGGGCGACCAGGTGACGTCGATCATTTCATCGGCGAGTTTCATGATCCGCTCCCGCGTAATCGTATCCCACGGATCGCCGACCCAAGTCGCTTCCTTTGCGGGGAGACTAACTGCCAGTCCTCCGAGACAAACCGCGAGAAAAAAGTTTCGAAAGCTCATAATTATCCTGGGTTAAATAATTGAAACACATTGAGTTTCATTCCTTCAGGCTGAGGCAGCGCCTGATAAATATTGCCGTCGGCATCGACCGACAAAAGTTTAGCGGTCCAAAAAAGGTAATCGTTTTCCGGAATATCGACTTTCGCGATGGTTTCCCCGGCTGGATCAAATTGATGAACTTCCAGAGCAACCTGACCATTTTCAACCCGCTCCACTTGCACGAATGCATTTCGCGCAGAATCCTCTCCGAGAAAACGAACACTGACGATCCCCGGCACATCGAGCGGAAAGCTTCTCACCGATTCGCCGTCCGGCTCCCAAACATCGACCCATCCCCGCGCCCAGCGCTCCAAATGAGCGACATACCGCCTCCCGCTCGCTCCATGAGCTCCCACGAGACCATCTGATTCCTGAAGCTCCTCCTCCGACGGCATCCGCAAAATCCCTTCCTCCAAAACCCCAACAAGATGATTTGTCTGATCGCTCGATTGCACAAAAACCCGATCGCCCACGACCTGCATCTCCAGCCGCGCATACCAGCGATCGCGATCAAACCCGATCGTGCTCAGAGAATCGCCGTTAAAATCGAATTGATGCAGCCGACCGGTGTAATCATAGACGATGATCGATTCCGATTGAAAAACCGCCACATCTCCGGGCGCGATATCGCTGGAGAGATCGAATTCCACCTGCGAACCATCGGAATCCAGAACATGGATCCGCTGATTGAGCGTGTCACATACGACGAAATTCCCGCGTCCGTCGACTGCAAACGATTCCGGGCCAGCAGTTTCCTGCTCCTCTTCCGAAATAAATCCGAATTGCCCGGCTTCATTCCCGTACCCGACGGTTATCGTGGAAGCGAGCCGGTAAAATATTTGGTTTTCCGCATCCTTCTCAAAAACGGCTGCCGATGAGTTCGAAAACGAAAGTTCGGAGCCGGTTTGCTGATCGGCAGAGTGGCTGCCTACCACACGCTGAAAACCATCATCTTTCTGCTCTTCTTGGCGATCGGGGCGAAAAAAGAAAAAAAGCGCAACCAAAACCACCGGGGCCGCAACAATCGAAAGCAGGCGTTGCTTATTCATAAGCCAGAAAATATTCAGGAACCAAGCTGTCGACAATCTTCCGGAAAACCCGAAATTCCCGCAAGCTAAAAGGACTCTTAAAGACCGATCAAAAGCGGGTTCCTCGACTTTCGATCAGTGCGTTCAAGAATCCATCACGCAGTCGTTCCGCTTTCTCGGAGTTTTTTCATCGCTCCGCCCCACGCGATCAGCTGATCCAGCATCTGATCAACCGACTCCTTATGGCGTTCGTGCGGAGTAAATTCGCTCATATTTTCAAAATCGGTAAAAAGCGAGAACATCACCTGATTTCGAACGTGAGCTATCTGCAACTCACTCGCCACCAGCCGGAGTTGTTCAACCGCCCGCGCCCCTCCGATACTTCCATAACTGACGAAGCCCGCAGCTTTGTTATTCCATTCAACATAGACAAAATCGAGTGCATTTTTAAGCGCTCCCGAAGTGCCGTGATTGTATTCCGGCGTCACAAAAACATAAGCATCAAAAGATGCGACCTTTTCCGCCCACGCTTTCGTATGCGGTTGCGAATATTGCCCCATCGATGGCGGCATCGGCTCATCGAGCAGCGGCAGATCAAAATCCTTGAGATCAACGAGTTCAAACTCCGCATCGTTGCGTTGCGCAGCCCGATCAAACACCCAGCGCGCGACAGACTCCCCTACCCGTCCGGGACGGGTACTACCGATAATTATTCCAATTTTCATCCTATAATTTCTCCTTTAAAAATTCTTACGCCCCACTGACCCGTATCCGTGATTCAACGATAAACAATCCCGCCATCGATTATCGGAGCCTG
>DATGSL010000027.1:0-4143 GCA_035302665.1 Opitutales bacterium
AAAGGCGGCGCGACGGTTGTTCTCGAAGTTGCGTGGGCCATCCATCAACAGGAGCCAAACAGGCACAATGTCGAAGTCTTCGGAAGTGAAGCCGGGATCACCGCTTTCAACAGTCGACTCTGCTTTTTTGGAGAAAATCCAGGGGATTACGAAGTCGTTGTTCCCGAAAAAGTAGCCGTTCCCCATCCGCACGGAAACCGGTTTATCAATTGGATCAATGCGATTCTGGACAACGAGGAACTTTACAGCACCCTCTCCCAAGCTTTGGCCGTGCAGCGGATTCTCGATGCGATTTATCAATCGGCGGAAACCGGGCGCGAGGTCCGAATCGATTCGTAAAACAAAAAGCCCGCCGGCTACCCCTAAACCGACGGGCTTCCTGTTTCTAACCCAAATAACCGAACCCGCAACAACGTCCTTTCGGTGAGAACATCTACTGCTGTTGCGATCACCTATTTTTAACAAAGCGGCTTTTCCTGAAAAATCAAATTTGCGCCCAAAGTAGCCACGTTCGTAAGAACGTAGAACTCATTCCACCGCCTGACAGCGCCAGCTACGGCGATTCTTCCTCCGGAATTTCAACATCAAAACGATGGACCTCACCCGTGAAAATGTCGGTGGCCGTAAAATAATCTCCGTTCGGAGACCAGTTTGGACCAAAAAACGCATAATCAGGATCAAAGGTAAGTCGCTGACGGGTCTTTCCTGTCGGATCAACGATGAAAATGTCCGAGTCTAGGATGTCGTGGCCGTCATCGCGGGTGACATCGTAAAGGAGAAATCTTCCGTCCGGCGACCATGAGAAATTGGAGGCTTCGCCGATGGCTACCTCATTTCCGGTTTCCATATCGACGATAAAACCGCTGTTTGCGTTTCCGGAAAGATAGGCGATATGCTTGCCCGTCGGGGAAGCGCTCTCCCCTCCCGTCGCCTGATCATCTGTGGAAATTACCATCGATTCTTTCATCCCGAAGTGCTGAAAATAAACCTGCCCTCCATCCGAATAGGCAATTCCTTCATCGCGCTCCGATAGTGGCACGGTATCCTCGGTTTCCCGCAAAGGATACGGCATGATATCGCCATCCTTGAGCATCAGCACGTAATCCTGATCGCGCGTCAACCAGGCTGGATAGAGATCTTCGTTAAATCCTTCGTAAATGGTTTTCAATTCACCGGTTTCAAAGTCATAAAGATGCATCGTGAAGAGCAAATTCCCATCCTCATCAAATTCCCGCGTCCGGAAGATCAACTCACCGGCTTCCGTCGTCACCGGTCGCCAGCCGGCACTATAACCATCGCTGATCTGCTTCAAACCGGTTCCATCGGCATTTGCCACCCAAAGCCCTTCATAGCCATCTCCCGTCGCCACCAAATATTTTCCATCTGCGGAAACCATCGCTCCCAAAAACGGAATCGGTCCGGTCAAAACCTTGTCGCGGCCTACGATTGAGACAAGCGGTTCGTGACTCGGATCCTGAAATGCCGGATCGTCCAAAAGCGCGCCAGCATCGGGGGCAATTTCCTCATTCGGAAGATCGGACTCCATCGCCGGCAAATCGCGCGGCTCATTAGCAGCCTCTGCGGATGCGCTCTCGAGAGGCTCCTCGACCCCCGACCGTGTTGAAACATACCAAACAAAAACAAATACAATCGCCGGAATAACGATAAGTGGAGTGAGTTTTTTCTTGCTCATAAACAGGTCAATAGAAGTTGAGTCGAAGTGGAAACAACCCGATCATTAGCGAAACTCGAATCTCCGGTTGGATCGATCGGTAAAAGAAAAACAGAACCTAACGAAACCGAAAAAAGAGAATCACGATCTCGAAGGCGTGTCTGAAGGGGATGCTTCATTTGCGCAAAAGGTATATTACGGAATCCGATCGTTGCTTCCAAAGCTCTGCCGGTCTCCTGTGGTGATTGAAAAACGGTGGCAACGAGCGGGTAAGGAGTCTGGTTTGATTTTTAAAATCCGGGTATAACCGTCAATTCATTTCTGCCGGAAAACGAGAATCGGACTCTACCGGACGAAGTTTCACGTTCGTTGTAAAAAAGAGCGGACGAACTTCCGTCCGCCCGCTCTCCGTTAGGTTGATTCGGGTTCTTTACTGGAGTGCCCAGCGGATCGCGTCACCTGTGACGACTTCGCCGCTTGTTGTCCAGCACGAGAGCTGTACCTGGTTTTCTCCCGATTTCAGCGTGTAGGTTCCGAGTGTCCTCCACGCGCCACCGTTAATGGTTTGATTGGCATTGACCGTACTCGTTCCGCCGGAACGATGAATGATATACGGAGCTGCTGTCGCACGATTTGCGGCAGCTGTCCACCACGCCTGAACACGATAGGAACCGGCTGTCAGGTGATGCACTTTCCAGGTTGCCGCATCACTCACTGCCTGAGCGTTGCGATAGACATAGTCGGGACCATATTTGTCGCTCGCCCAAGTCGCCGTTCCCCAGTTATTCGACGCACTGAATCCACTATGATGATTGTCGACCCAGACGGTCTTTGGAACGAGGCGAATCGCGTCGGCAACGATGTAAGGTCCGCTCGAAGTCCAGCAGGAGAGTTGCACGCTGTGCGTTGTCGGATTTGAACCGCCGAACCGGTAGGTGCCGAGCGAACGCCACTGTCCGCCATTTCTCGTCTGGTCGACGTTGACCGTGGTCGATCCGTTCGAGTGATGAATAATATAAGGCGCCGCTGTCGCACGGTCCGAGGCAGCCGTCCAACGGGCGAAGACCTCGTAGTCCCCGCGCGTTCTCACCTGAAAGGTCCAGGTTGCAGGGTCACTGACCGCACCGGTGGCGCGAACATGATAATTCGATCCGTAATGCCCGGAAACATTCGACGAGGTCCACCAAGAACTGGAGACGTTGAAGTTGGACCCGGTATTGTCGACAATGATGCCGCCTGCTCCGATGGTCCCTCCTCCACCACCGCCGCCGCCGCCACCGCCGCCGCCGAAGTTCGGTGTTTGGCCGTAGTAGTCGCAAACAGCAGCATAGAGACTTCTTCCGACATTCTCGCGACCGCTCGTCGTATTGTGGATGTTTTGATTTTCCCAGGGATTTGTGTGGAAATAATATTCCGGGAGCGACGAAGGCATGTTCGTGTAGCGGATCATTCCGAAGTGGAACCCGCGTCCGGCATTCAGACATTCCTTCGTTCCGCGGTTCTTGTTGTGAACCATGCTGTTCGAACGAATCCGCAGACGATCGGCTAATTTTTTACTGTTTGCTGAATGGCTCAGGTTGCAATAATAGGTTTCGATACCGGTGGCAGCGGCGGAAGCAGCATTACTGTGGATACTGACCGCTACATGAACGTTGTTGGAGTTCAACATTCCGTAACGGGCGGAGAGCGTCGGGTTTGATCCGGTGGTGCGGGTCATAACAACCGATGCCTGATCGTTTTGCAGATGCGTCCGTGCGCGAAGTCCCGCATCAAGGACCCAAGTTCCTTCAGCGATAACAACACCCGGATTCATTCCCTGACCATGACCGGGATCAATCCCGACTTTTTTTCCAGCCAAGGTTGCGAAAGCGTCCGGAGTGGACGAGGCAACCACTGAAAGAGCGACACCTGTGAGAAGGCCGCGAATTAACGTTTTCTTTTGGTACTTCATTCGATCGTTAAGTTAGTGGTGATCATTTGTGGGTTCATCGGGATGGTATTTCCGGAACGACAAATCGGCCCGGTAGACCACTCCCAATGGAGATCGGTGGTGAAAAGCAGCTCCCATCAAGCTAACGAGACTCATCAGCAGGTTCTCAAAAATCGACAAAAAGACCGGCCGACTTCGCCCGATATTCCGGCCAAAAGATCTTCGAAATGGGATCATCGGGCCCATCGCCTTGTGGCGAGCTGGTGGATTCTGTTCCATTTCGCTATCATTTTTGCCAACCCTCTTTTCCCGATTTCTAAAAAAACCGATCAGTGTTGTCGCTTAGGATCGACGTACTGTAACGGTTTTCGCAGGACAGATGGACCACAGGAATCGGAGCGGAAAATCTCCTGATGGATGGGGTGCGCTTCATAACTTCAAAAACTGGATTCGATACTTGCTCGCAGTTGCAGAAGCCGAACTTGCGTGGTGATTAAGTAAAAGCCGACAACAACGCGAGGGGTCTAACTATGTTGCATAA
>DATGSL010000028.1:0-15269 GCA_035302665.1 Opitutales bacterium
TGAAAAGTTTGTCCACCCGTCTGTGAAGGCGGGTGGACTTTTTTTCAACGTTTCCAGGTTCGTTCGCGAATCACCATCGGAGCCGCTTCGAGTTCGACTCCGTAAACGGCGGGATGTTTGCGGAGGCGGTGGTAGGCTGCCGGATCGATTTTCCAATTGAGGGAGCGCCCGACTTCCGCGACGGCTGCGTGTTCGGAATCGGTTAAAAAACCGATCTGGATCTGGGTGTCGCCGAAGGCGCGATCGAGCGTTTCCCGGAGTTTTTCCAAAAAATCATCGCAATCTTTTTGCGGGTCGAGGATCCAGCACATCCGACTGATCGTTCCGGGTAGCGCCGTTTGCAATGCATGGAGAGAATACGCAACCAAGCGGGTGTCGTCGCGGTTCATCACGGTTCCCTGAATGACAAAAGGCTCTTCCTCTTTCAGCATTTCGCCGAATTCCTCGTAAGCATCGGCGTAGAGATTGATCTGGAACGTCGTGTCGCGCGTGACGAGATTGAAAAATGCCCACGGCCGGTTGTCGCGACGGGAGAGTCGGCGGGTGATTCCGGAAATGATCCCGCAATGGCGAAAATGCGTGCGATCGGGCTGTTTCATCAGTTGGTCGTCCGGGAAGGTATTGATGGCATCGGCAAGACCTTCGTAATCGTTCATCGGGTGGCCGGAGATATAAAAACCGAGCAATTCTTTTTCGTGGCGAAGCATTTCGGCTTCTGTAAACTCCGCGCCTGCGTGAACCGAGAGATCGAAACCGAGGCCGTTGGTTTCGGTGCTTCCGTTGCCGGTATCATCGGTCAGCATGTCGAAAAACGATTCCTGTCCGACAGCCCGGTCGTGTTGGATCGAGGCAGCCTGGCTCATGGCATTGTCGAGTCCGGAGAAAAGAATTCCGCGGTTGTAACCGGTGAAATCGAAGGCGCCTGATTTGATCAACGCTTCGAGCACCCGACGGTTAATGGCGCGCGAATCAAAACGCGTGATGAAATCCTCAAAGGACTCGAATTCGCCCCTGCTGTTTCGCTCTTCGATAATGTTTTCGGCAGCTGTATCGCCGGCGCCACGAATGGCAGCTAGTCCGAAGCGGATGCTGCCGATCGAATCTTTTTCTGCATCGTCGATGACCGGAGTGAAGTTTTGCAGCGAGTGGTTGACGTCGGGGCCGAGAACTTCGATTCCCATTGCGTTGCATTCGTCGATGAAGTGGTGAAGTTTTTCGGAATTTCCGAGTTCGTTGGAGAGGATCGCGGCCATGAATTGAACCGGATAATTCGCCTTCAGATAGGCGGTCTGGTAGCTGAGGAAAGCGTAAGCTGCGGAGTGGGATTTGTTGAAACCGTAACCTGCGAACTTCTCGAGAATCGCGAAGATCTCGATCGCCTTGTTGGCGGGAATTCCGTGTGTTTTTTTGGCTCCTTCGACAAAGATGTCGCGCTGTTTCGCCATCGTCTCGGGGTCTTTCTTCCCCATCGCCCGACGGAGAATATCGGCGCCGCCGAGCGAATATCCGGCAATCACTCTCGCGGCCTCCATCACTTGCTCTTGGTAGACCATGACGCCGTAGGTTTCGCGGCAAATATCCTCGAGAAGCGGATGAGGAAATTTCACGGTCGATGGATCGTTTTTCCCGCGAATATAGTCTGGAATCCACTCCATCGGACCGGGACGGTAGAGCGCGATGAGGGCGATGATTTCGTCGATTTGCGAGAGATTGAACTGTCGGCAAAGGCTCTGCATTCCCGGAGATTCCATCTGGAAGACGCCGACGGTTTTCCCTTCGTTGAGAAGCTGAAATGTCTTCGGATCTTCGAAACTGATCTCCTCGATGGAAAAATCAGGTTCGGTCTGGCGAATGTTCTGAACGGCATCGTCGATCACCGTCAAAGTCTTCAGTCCCAGGAAATCCATTTTAAGAAGGCCGAGAGCTTCGACCGGCCCCATTGGAAACTGGGTCGTGATCGAATCGTCCTGAACGATCAGCGGGACAAAATCGCTCAGCGGACGGTCAGCGATGATGATCCCGGCGGCGTGTGTGCCGATATTTCTGACCATTCCTTCGATGACTTTTCCGTGTTCGAGAATTTTTCGAGCGACCGGATTTGTTTCGCTTTCGCGTCGGAATTCGGAACTTTTTTCGAGCGCGCTTTCGAGCGTGATGTTGAGATCGTCCGGAACCATTTTTGCGATTTTATCGGCTTCGGCGTAGGGAAGATCGAGGACACGGGCGATATCGCGGACGACCATTTTTGCGCCGAATTTTCCAAAAGTTCCGATATTGGCGACGCAATCCTTTCCATATTTTTCGCGGACGTAATCGATCACTTCGCCCCGGCGCCGCATGCAGAAATCGATATCAAAATCAGGAGGAGAAACCCGTTCCGGATTCAGGAATCGCTCGAAAAGGAGCTTGAAGCGGATCGGGTCGATATCGGTGATTTTAAGCAGGTAGGCAACGAGACATCCGGCGCCGGAACCTCGTCCGGGACCGACCGGAATTTCCTGACGGCGCGCCCAGTCGATAAAATCCCAAACGATGAGGAAATAGTCGACGAATCCGGTCCTTTTAATGACGCTCAGCTCGTAGTCGATCCGTTCGAGCAGCTCTTTTGCAAGCTCGGGATCTTCGGCTTCGGAAGGATTGGCTGCATCGACCCCGTAACGTTCTTTTAGGCCGACAAAACAGAGATCGCGCAGATAATCGGCTTTATCCCGCTTGATTTCGACGGGCAGTTTGAAGACCGGGTAATGGTTTTCGCCGAAAGGAATCTCCAGCTCGCACATTTCGGCGACCGCATTCGTATTGATAACGGCTTCGGGAATTTCCTTGAATTGCCGCTCCATTTCCGCGCGGCTTTTCAGGTAAAACTCGTTGGTCGGGTAGCGCATCCGCCGTTCGTCTTCGACTTTTGAGCCCGTTTGTATGCAAAGAAGGGCGTCGTGCGTGGTGCAATCGTCGCTGTGGACGTAGTGGACATCGTTGCTGCAGACCACTTTGAGGTCGAAATCGGTCGCAATCTTCAGGAGGGGCGGAATGATTCGAAGCTGTTCCTCGATCCCGTGATCCATGATTTCGACAAAATAGTTTTCGCGGCCGAACATTTCGATAAATTGGCCGACTCTTTCTCGCGCCTCGGCTTCTTTGCCTTCAAGGAGAAGTTGGGGGACGATTCCCTGAAGACAGCCGGTGAATCCGATCAATCCGTCGGCATGGGCGGCGAGGAATTCGAGATCGGTCCGCGGCTTGTAGTAAAATCCGTTGATATTCGCGTCGGAGACGATCTTCATCAGGTTTTGATAACCTTTGAAGTTCTTTGCAAGGAGGCCCATGTGGTAATATTTTCCGCGGCCGACCTGTTTTTCTTCCCGGGAAGGCACGAGGTAAACTTCGGAGCCGATCAGCGGTTTGATGTCGTGCTTCTTGGCGGTTCTGTAAAAATCGATCGCACCGAAGAGATTTCCGTGGTCGGTAAGTGCGATCGCCTTCATTCCGAGATTGCTGGCTTGGGCAAGCAGACGGTCGATCCGGCAGGCTCCGTCGAGGAGGCTGTAATCGGTGTGAACGTGGAGATGAACGAATTCCTTGTCGGTTGAAGCCATGGTTGATTGTTAGCGAAGATTGGGAGAAGGAGAAGGGGAAGGAAAAACTTTTGGATCGGGTAAATTTTCAAATAATATTTGACGAGGCCGGAGGAACATGGCCTTATTCTTGGTTCTCATTGATTATAGCAGAAAGTTTTTTATGTCTATTGAAGTTAAAATCCGCAAAGGTGAGCCAGTGGACCGCGCGATTCGCCGCATGAAAAAAATGCTCGATCGCGAAGGCATTATTCGCGATGTTCGCGCCAAAAGATATTTCGAGAAGCCGAGTGAGGTCCGCCGCCGCAAAAAGAAAGTGGCCGCCTTTACGAACATGTTGCGTAATCGCTACAATCAGTAGTCGTTGAGCCACCCAAGGCTGTCGTTTTTAGGGGAAACTTTCCCCAGCAAAAGGCCAGTACTCGATCCGATTTTACGGTACGAGTCGGCCCTTTTTCTTGTAAAACAAAGTTGCCGACGATGAAACCGACTGTCGCTCTTTCAACCTGTTGGTGCTCAGGTCGTCATCAGGACGGTTATGAGATGCTCCGGGAAATGGCCGACCTCGGGTTTGAGTATGTCGAGTTGAGTCACGGCATCCGGATCACTCTTGTTCCCGGTATTCTCAAAGCTGTGGAAGAGGGGATCATAAAAGTTTCCTCAACCCACAATTTCTGCCCTTTGCCAGCCGGAATTGATCGTCCGGCGCCGAATCTTTATTCGCCTTCGAGTCCAGATCCGCGCGAACACCAACAATGGCTCCGTCACACGAGGCGATCGCTGGAGTTTTCCCGTCAAGTCGGCGCCCGGGTGATGGTTACCCATATGGGAAATGTCCGGTTTTTCTGGACCCGTCCCGGTTCAAAACTGAAGGAATATTTGCGGAAAAATCCCGATACGGACGTTTGGGGGGAACCTTTTCAAAAGTTGGCCCGCAAAACGATCGAGAAGATCCGCAAGAAAATGCCGCCTTTTTGGGATCAGCTTCAGATGAGCATCGAAGAAATTGTTTCCGATGCGGAACGCTGCAATGTCATCATCGGTGCGGAAAATCGGGAAGGATGCGAGGAACTTCCGCTCGACGCCGATTTTCCCGAATTTTTCCGTCAGGCGCGCGATCACAAAAGTGTCGCCTGGTGGCACGATGTCGGTCATGCGCGTATCAAGGAACAGCTCGGTTTGCTCAAGCATTGGGAGTTTTTGGAGGAAAATCACGGAAAACTCGCCGGTTTTCATCTGCACGATGTTTCTGAAGAGGGGAACGATCACTTGGCGTTAGGAACCGGAACGGTCGATTTCGAAATGATCAGCGAATATTTCCGACCGGAGCATATTTTGGTTCTTGAACTTCACCCTCGTGTTCCAGTCGAAGGAGTTGTCGAGTCCCGGGATTATTTGGAGAAACTTTTGGCCCGGCGCGGTTTGGCCGAAGGATAATTCTCGAATTTCCTTAGTTTTCTGCCTCGAACGGAGCTTTTTCCCCATTTAGAAGTTTCGAAATCCATCTTCGATGCGGACCGGAGATGGTCAACGAGGAGATTTCGTCGCGATCGGCCCAGAAAAGAGAGCGATCTTTTGTGCAAAGTTTCTTTTCGGGTACTTCGTAAATCCATTCGGTAATGGAAAAACGCGTAATGCTTCGTTTTCCCCGCAGTTTGAGAATTCCGGCAGTTCGGATTTTTTCGGGTGGTAGGCCGACCGATTCGGCGGTTGGCAATTCGCAGAGGCCTGCGAGCTGACGGGAATTTTTCGCGGCGCGACTTAGAAGAATTTTGTTTCCACGCATGCGCCAAATACGGGTAATCTCGAGTTTTTCGGTTTGGCGCGGCAAAAATTGCGGGATGTTTTCTGCGGAATCGTGCTTCCGGGCTTCGCAAAAAGATTCGACAGGGCAATCGTCGCATTCGGGTTTCGGCTGACAATGGGTTGCGCCGAGTTCCATCATTGCCTGATTGTGTTTTCCCGGTGCTGCACGATCGAGAAGCCCTTGGGCAAGAGGTTGAAAATGCCGGTTGGCACTTCCGGTATTTTTAAAGAGGATATCGGTATTTGTCAGACGCGCGAGAACGCGAACGACGTTTCCATCGACGCAGGCAGCGGGCGTGTCGAAGGCGATGCTCGTGATGGCGGCGGCGGAGTAGGGGCCGATTCCGGGAAATTTGAGCCATTCCTTCGCTGAACGAGGAGGTTCATCGAGTGCGGCGATTTCCTTTGCGAGTTTGTGCAGGTTTCGGGCGCGGCGATAATAACCGAGACCTTCCCAAAGTTTCAGAACTTGCTCTTCGGGAGCTTCCGCGAGTCTTTTGAAATCGGGCAGCGCTTTCACCCAGCGCTCGAAATACGGAAGCACCGTCCGGATCCGCGTTTGTTGGCACATGAATTCGGAGACGACCGTTCGGTAAAGCGATGGTCTTTCGCGCCAAGGCAGCTTGCGGTGATTTTTATCGTACCAATCGTGCAGCGCTTTTTGGAAAGCCGGCGCAGCCTCGAGAAGACACCGGTTTTTTGCCGATTCTTCTTTGGATCGGCGCGATTTTTTCAACGGCATCCGGGCAGGTTTAATTTTCTGCCTGAAGACGGCTCGCCACTTCTTCGTTTGCTTTTAAAACGCGAAGGAGATTTCCGCTCCAGATTTTCTCAATTTCTTCTTCGGAATAGCCCCGTTTTACGAGACCGAGGGTGACATTTCCCATTTCGCTCGCGTCGTAACAGTCGACGACTCCGCCCCCTCCGTCAAAATCGGCACCGATTCCGATATGGTCGATTCCGATGAGTTCGACGATATAATCGATGTGGTCGAGAACGGTTTCGAGCGTGGCGAGATCGGCCGGGAAATCCCGTTCGAGTTTGGCTCGTGCCTCGATGGCTTCTTCGCGGCGCTCGGGTGAAAGGTTGTTGAGATTTCCGTATTCGCGGCGCCATTCGCGAAGGGCGTTGCCGCGCTCCGGGTGGTGATTGAGATCTTTGAGATAGCCGCTAAACATATTCATCTGGATCACACCGCCAGTTTCCGCGAGGGAGAGAAGGATATCATCGGGAATATTCCGCGGATGATCGTAAATCGCTTTGGCGGACGAATGGGTCGCAACGACCGGCGCTTCTGAAAATTCGATCGCTTGGCGGGCGGCGTCATCGGAAATGTGAGAAATATCGATCATCATTCCGAGACGGTTCATTTCTTTGACAACGAGTCGGCCAAAATCGCTCAATCCGCCGTGGATGGGACCGTCCGGATCGGTCGACGAGTCGCAAATATCGTTGTTGCGGACGTGAGCGAGAGTCATGTAGCGCCCACCGAGATCGTAAAACTCTTCGAGAAGATCGAGATCGCGACCGATCGTGTAACCATTTTCGATTCCAATGTAGATTGGATGTTTGCCGTCTGCCTTGATTCTGGGAGCATCTTCCGCGGTGAGTGCGAGTTCGAAAACGTCCGGGTTTTCGTCGACCATCGTGTGGATGGTTTTAAAAATTTCCCGTGCTCTTTCCTTCGCGTTGGTTCGGCCTTCAACGGTCAGCGGACCTTGTCCGAGATAAACGATGAAAAAACCGCCATCGAGTCCGCCCTCGACCATCCGCGGCAGATCGACCTGACTCGAATAACCCCAGACATCGTGCCTGTTGCGGATGTCGAAAAAGTCGTAGCGATTCATCACGATCGGCGTATCGAGATGGGAATCGAGCGTAAGGACCCGTGCGTGGATTTCGGCAGCTTTTTGTTCGATGGATGGCTCCGTATTTGCGTTTGCGCTTAGAGTAACCGAGGAGATGAGAAAGAGAGAAAGGAAGAGTTTCAATTTCATAATTGAGGAACAATGCAAGCGGGCACGATGCTGATAATCAAGCACCGAATTCTGTAGGTTTGACCGGCAGAGGATGTTAAGGGATTTGGATTTACTCCTCTTGGCCGCCGACGCGAGCGATACCGACGGTTAGCAAAAAGCCGAGACCCGCAATCGCGATCGCGCCCGCTACCTGAGATGTGGTTGGGGTGAAGGTTTCCCGCTCGTAATCCCGTGGATCGACCGGATTTCCCGTAGCTTCGTAGAAAAATTCACCCTTTTCCTCGATAATGGTCTGGCCTTTCAGGACAGTATTTACATCGGGTTCGATTCCGTGCTGAAAGGGCCAGAGTCCGGCGACTGCGCCGAGCAAAAGTCCGAGAAGTAGGCCGAGAGATGGTTGCGGAAAGCGAGCGAGCAAAAACTTTGCGAGATTGCTGACACCGGCGATTCCGAGAAGAACTCCGATGCCGACAGGAAGGGCAATTCCAAAGGCCGGTTCCAACGTCATTTCGATGTTGAAGGTCCGGACGCCGATCATGATTTCTTCGACCCCCTGGAGGATTGTGACGTAAACACCGAGCAACAGAAGAAGGTAACTGCCGCTTATTCCCGGTAAAACCATCGCGCTTGCAGCGAGAATCCCGGCGATCAGAAGATAGAAAAATCCGGTCGATCCGTCTGTATCGGTGGTGCCTCCCTGAATTTGAACCAGGACGATCATGCCGATAAGCCCGATCGCCGCACCGATCCAGAATGCCGGGGTTTTTGATACGGCCATTTTCCAGATCAGAGGAACTCCACCGAGCGTCAAACCGATGAAGTGGCTGTACATGATCCAAGTATGCGAGACGACCAGATAGCTGACCGGTCCGGCGAGCAATCCGATGACAAGCGCGGCCGAGATCCCAATCGTTGCGAGCAGAAAGATCGCTTGGCGGCTGAATCGCAATCGGGTAATATCGGCAACCGCCTGGACAAATTGCGGAAAAACTCCGGAGGCGAGTAGCATCGTGCCGCCGCTGATACCGGGCACGAGATTGGCGAGTCCCATCAATGCTCCGCCGACACTGGCGCGTGTGAGAAAACCGGGTGTTGTAGGGGCGGCAGACAAATCCATTTCTTCTGTTTTTTCGGATTGGGTGGTCATTTTAAATTACGATTCGTCCCCGTTTTCGTTTATGTCTGACTCGTCAAGGTTGATTCCCATTTTGCGGGCCCGCTCGCGCCAAAGATTCCGTGCATGAAGCTGAAGGTCGGCGACTTTGTCATGCTCATCGAGGATTTCAATTCCGAAGATCGTTTCGATAACATCTTCGAAGGTAACGAGTCCGACAGAGGTGCCGAACTCGTCGATGACGAGCATGATCTGGTGACGTTCGGCGATGAAACGTTCGAAAAGTTGGTCGACGGAAACATGGTCGGGCGCGACGGCGATCGGTCGTTTGAAGTCAGCTAAAGTGGCATCGAGGTCGGGATTTTGCAGGTGCGCAACGAGAATTTCGCTGCGGATGACGAAACCGGAAATATCCTCGCTTGCCTCGCGGTAAACAGGAATCCGGCTAAAAGGTTTTTCTTCGATCGCTTCAATGGAATCTTCAATCCGCATCGATTCGGGAAGGGAAAAAATGACGGTCCGCGGAGTCATGATGTCGCGGGTATGGGTCGAGTGGAGTTGGATCAAGTTTTGAACGAATTGATTTTCCCGTTCGTGGAGTTGGCCCGATTCGACGCCGATCCGCGCCATTGCGAGCAATTCTTCGCGGTGTTCGGGAAGGTCGTCGGCGCGGGCGGGAGCGATGGATCGCGTGATTTTTTGCGAGACCCAGATCAGCGGTGCCAGAAGCGTGATCATCGGAGGCAGAATTCTCGAGGTAAATCCGGCGAGTGGAATGGCGAAGCGTGTTCCGAGCGTTTTCGGAATAATTTCTGTGACGAGAAGGATAGCGAGGGTCAGGATTCCTGCGAAAATCGCTTCGCCTTTTTCTCCAAAGACCCGGGCGTATTGGGCGCCGGCGCCGGCTGCTCCCATTGTGTGAGCGGCTGTATTCAGGGTAAGAATCGCAGAAAGGGGACGATCGATTTCCTTTTTGAGAAGATCCATTCGCGGCGCCCATGGAAGCTTTTTCTCGAGTGCGTTGTTGATCGCCACAGGTGTGATCGTCAGAAGGGACGCCTCCAGAAGCGAACAGAGGAAGGAAACTGTCAGAGCGAGAAGAACGTAAACGACGAGTAGCGTCATAGGCAACGTGGTAGCTGAGCCGACGATTCTTAAAAAATGCGGTCCGCGAATCAACTACCGAAGTTTGCAATTTCAATCGGGGCGCTGGAAAAGAAGCTTTTGGACGATCGGTTTCCAAAAAACGGAAGGAGCTACATCCGCCGAACGTTTATTCTCAATCGGCGGATGCTTTTCGTTATTTGTTTTATACGTTGAAGCGGAAGTGGATCACATCGCCATCTTTGACAATGTATTCTTTTCCTTCGAGGCGGTATTTTCCAGCTTCCCGGGCTGCGGCGACACTTCCGAGCGTCGAGAGTTCGTCGTAGGAGACGACCTCCGCCATGATGAAACCCCGTTCGAAGTCGGAGTGAATGACCCCGGCCGCTTGTGGAGCTTTCATTCCGTGGGTGAACGTCCATGCGTGGACTTCCTTTTCGCCTGCGGTGAAAAAGGTGGCGAGTCCGAGAAGTTTGTAGGTTTCGCGGATCAGGTCGGAGACGCCGGAATCGTCGACACCGAGGTCGTTGAGAAATTCTTTCGCTTCCTCTGGAGCGAGATCGACCAGTTCGGCTTCGATTTGTGCGCTGATGACCGTGCAGGCGGCGGAGTGATTTTCCCGCGCATATTTTTCGACGGCTGCGACATGCTTGTTTTCCGATGAGTTGGTGAGATCGCTTTCGGCGACGTTGGCCGCGTAAAGAACTGGTTTTGCGGAGAGAAGGAAAAGATTTCTCATCACCGGCACCTCCTCGTCGTTCAGCGGAAAAGTCACGGCCGGTTTTGTTTCATTGAGGTGTGGGAGGAGTCTTTCGATCAGTTGGATTGTCGCGAGAGCTTCCTTATCGCCGCCGCGCGCTTTTTTCTGATCGCGTTCGAGGCGCCTTTCGACGGAGCTGATATCTGCGAGGATCAACTCGGTATTGATCGTTTCGATGTCGCGAATTGGGTCGACGGAACCCATATTGTGAACGACATCCTCGTCTTCGAAACAGCGGACGACATGGACGATTGCGTCGACTTCGCGGATGTTTGCCAGAAACTGGTTGCCGAGACCTTCTCCCTTACTGGCACCGGCGACGAGACCGGCGATATCGACAAATTCGAAGGCGGCCGGAACGATCACATTTGTTTTCGAAATTTTTTGGAGCACCTCCAAGCGTGGATCGGGAACGGTGACAACACCGACATTCGGGTCGATGGTGCAAAACGGATAATTCGCCGCCTCGGCCTTGCGTGTCCGGGTCAATGCGTTGAATAATGTCGATTTGCCGACATTGGGAAGACCGACTATACCTGCTTTTAACATAAAGGATCGAAATGAACCGAGGGAAAGGCGCTTGACAACGCAAAAGTTTAAAGGATGATTAATCCTTTTTCCGAAAACATCTACTTTCAGCAATTATGGCATTGAAGATTAAACTGGCCCGCTTCGGCTCCGCTCACAACCCGGTCTACCGCATGGTAGTCGGCGAAGCCAACGCACGTCGCGATGGCCGTTTCGTAGAAATTCTCGGCACTTACAGCCCGAAAGCGAAGACGGAGCAGCTGAAGCTGAATCTGGAGCGTGCGGATTACTGGATCGCAAATGGCGCACAGCCGACCGATACGAGCCGCTCCCTGATCAAACAATACCGCAAACAGCAGGCGGCGCAGCCAGCTGAGGCGGCTGAAGCATCGGCAGAATAGCTTTTCCCGGGGAAAACCGGCGCGCGAAATTCCGTCTTTTTTCGGAAGTGAAAAGCAGCGCTGAAGTCTTTCGCCAATTTTTTTGGGCCCTGTTCTATGTCGGGGCCCTTTTTGTTGTTAACTGTGAAAATCGACCTGCTCACGCTTTTTCCCGAGATGATTCGCGGATTTCTCTCCGAAAGCATGGTCGGACGGGCTCTTTCGGAAAAGCTGCTTGAGGTAGAGGTTCACAATCTCCGCGACTGGGCAACCGGGAAGCACAAGATCGTCGATGACCGGCCCTTTGGGGGAGGTGCGGGGATGCTTTTAAAACCGGAACCGATTTTTTCTGCGGTCGAGAAATTGCGAAAAGAGGAGACGACGACGATTTATTTTGCGCCCGATGGCGAACTGTTTTCGGCGGAACTCGCCCGGGAATTTGCGGAGAAACCGCATTTGTTGCTCCTGAGCGGACATTATGAAGGGGTCGATCAGCGCGTGCGCGACACCTTGATCGACAGGGAGATCAGCATCGGGGATTATGTTCTTACGAATGGAACCTTGGCGGCGGCGGTTTTCATTGATGCGGTTGCCCGATATATTCCGGGTGTTTTAGGTGACGAAAAGTCCTTGACGCAGGACAGTTTTCAGAACAAGTTGCTCTCCTTTCCGCAGTTCACCCGTCCTGCTGAGTTTCGCGGGATGAAAGTGCCGGAGGTGCTTTTGAGCGGAGATCATGTAAAAATCGAGGATTGGCGCCGAAAACAGCGAGTCGAACGAACAAGGCGGCTGCGACCAGATTTAATTCAATTAACAAACGACGATGAAAGCCATAGTTAGAGAAGTGACCCAGGATCAGATCCGGAAGGATCTCACACCATTTAAGGTCGGTGATGGCGTCCGCGTGCATACGCGGGTGCGCGAGGGCGATAAGGAGCGGATCCAGATCTTTTCCGGTATCGTGATCGCCCGGCGCGGATCGGGGATGAGCGAGACTTTTACCGTTCGCCGTATTTCTTATGGCGAAGGAGTCGAGCGGGTATTTCCTCTGAATTCCCCGAACATCGAGAAGATCGAAGTCGATCGGGAGAGTGTCGTCATGCGTTCGCGCCTTTACTATCTGCGCGACCGTGTCGGAAGAGAGGCTTCCAAAGTTAAGGAAAAGCGTCTCATCCGTCCTTAAAAGAGAATTTTTATTTGCTTTCAGGCAGAGGATTTCCAAGAAGTCCTCTGCTTTTTTTTGCTCAAAAAGCACGAATATGTGGAGCAGGAGAAGAATCGATACGGAACTACATTTCTCTGCGATGGATGGCTTGCCATTCTGAGCACAGCGGGAAAGAATAGCCGACGTTTTTACGATAACCGAGCTGATACAGAACAACAACTTTTACTGATACATGGCAGCAACCGAAAATAATCGCGAATTGAACCTTGAACTCCTGGCAAAAGCCGCGACCGCAGCCCGCGGTCTTGCAATTGACGCCGTTAATGCATGCAGCTCCGGTCACCTTGGGCTTCCTCTCGGCACCGCTGAAATCGGGGCTGTTCTCTACGGCCACGCGCTTCGCTACGATCCGGCTCATCCCGGATGGATCAACCGCGACCGATTTGTTCTTTCGGCTGGTCATGGAAGCATGTTTCTCTACGCATGGCTTCACATGGCCGGGTATGATCTGTCGCTCGACGAAGTAAAAAACTTCCGCAAACTCGGCAGCAAAACGCCCGGACATCCGGAGTGGTCCGATGCGCCTCGCCCGGATGCGACGCCGGGAGTCGAAGCAACCACGGGCCCGCTCGGACAAGGTGTCGGAAATGGAGTCGGAATGGCTCTTTCCGCGAAAATGGCCGAAGCCCGCTTCAATACAGCCGAACATAAAATTTTCGATCACCATGTCGTTGTTCTGGCGGGAGATGGTTGCCTTCAGGAAGGGGTTGCTGCGGAAGCGTCCGCATTTGCCGGACATTTTGGCCTCGATAATCTGATCCTGATTTACGACGCGAATGACGTTACGCTCGATGCGATGGCCGACAAGACGCAGAGCGAGGATACGGATGCCCGCTACCGCGCTTACGGTTTCGATGTTCAAAAGGTCGACGGTCACGATATGAAAGCTTTTCTCGACGTCTACCAGAAGGCGAAAACAGCGACGAGTGGGAAGCCGCAGCTGATTATTGCCAAAACAGAGATTGGGCGCAGCATTCCCGAAGTTGCCGGGACGAGTAAGGCTCACGGTGAAGGTGGGGCAAAGTTTGCCGAAGGCGCCCGTAGGAATCTCGGTCTACCGGAAGAAACCTTCTACATTTTTGACGAGGTAAAGGAGTATTTCGCTTCTCATCGTCAGGAGCTCGAAAAAGAGTACAAGGCTTGGGAGGAAACTTACCACGCTTGGCGCGATGCGAATCCCGAGCGTGCGGCTCTTCTCGACAGCGGACTTTCTGGAGAGGTCCCTTCAGCTGAGGAGCTTTTTGCAAAAATTCCGGAATTTCCCGAGGATGTGAAAATCGCTACGCGCAAGGCCGGATCCGAGGTTCTGCAACCGCTTGCACAGGCTCTGCCGATGCTTATCAGCGGAAGTGCCGACCTTCACGGTTCGACTTTGAACTATATCGAAGGCGGCGAAGATTTTAGCCGGACGACGCCTGCGGGACGGAACATTTATTTCGGAATCCGCGAACATGCGATGGGCGCGATCATGAACGGAATCGCTTACGATGGTATTTTCCGGGCTTCCGGCGCGACCTTTATGGTCTTCTCCGATTATCTGCGTCCATCGATTCGGCTCGCCGCTCTTTCGCGGGTCGCACCGATTTATATTTTCACGCACGATTCAGTCGGAGTTGGAGAGGATGGTCCGACTCACCAACCGGTGGAAACGGTTTCGTCGCTCCGCCTGATCCCGCACCTTCATGTGATCCGTCCGGGAGATCCAGAAGAGACTACCGGTGCTTTTGTGGCGGCAGTTGAGCGGACGGAAGGACCGACCGTGTTGTCGCTGACCCGTCAGGCGCTTCCGATCCTGAATGAAATTCCGGTCAAGGAGCGGCGGGAAGGCGTTTTGAAAGGTGGTTATGTCGCCCGGCGCGAATCGGGAGAGCTCAAAGGAATTCTTTTGGCGAGTGGCAGTGAATTGCATCTCGCAATGGCCGCTGCGAATGAGCTCGGCGAAGGAATCCGGGTCGTCTCGATGCCTTGTTTTGAGCGATTTGAAAAACAGAGTGCAGCATACCGGGAGGAAGTCCTGCCGACCAACTGCCGTGTCCGTGTGGCGATCGAAGCCGGAGTCACCGCTCTTTGGCACAAGTATGTCGGACTCGATGGGCGAGTGATCGGAGTCGATCGGTTCGGACTGAGTGCTCCGGGAAATATCGTGATGAAAGAACTCGGAATCGAGACAGCTGCTGTTGTGAAAGCTGTTCGTGAACTTCTCGGCTGAATCTAGATTTAATCGCGGCGGCACGGACCGATTTTTCGGACGTGCCGCCTTGTTGAACGTTGTAGAGATCTGCGGGATTTCGCATTTTTGCCCCTTTTAAAAAGCGATGAATCTCTTCTCCTTTTTTAATAAAAAACCGGCTGCAAAAACGCTTGCGTTAAGCGGAGTCCCTTTATCGATAATCGGAAAGCTGCCGGTTGCGGTTTTCATAGTTGATCCCGAAGGAGAGCTGATTTTTGGAAATGAGCGGTTTCATCAACTGCTCGATCTTCGTTCGGATCGCGAAAAAAAACCGCTCGATTGGCGCGATTTTCTCAAGGAGGAAGATCGGAATAAACTTTTCGAGAGCTGGAGGGAGGAGAATGCTTCGCCGGTTACCGTGCGGTTTCAGCTTCCTTCAGGAAAAACCCGCTGGCTTGAGATCGAAGGAAATCGCGAGACAGACGAAGAAGGTAAAACGGTCGAAATTATCGCCGTTGCCAGCGACGTGACCGATGGGGTCGAGTTGGAAAAGCGGGCCGAGCGGGATCGGGAAATGTTTAAGGCGATCCTCGATAGCTCACCCGATTTGATTTTTGTGAAGGATGCG
>DATGSL010000029.1:0-2148 GCA_035302665.1 Opitutales bacterium
AAAGGCGGCCTTAAAAATTATAACGCACTTTTGAAGAAGGGCGAAGATCACCTGATCGAAAAGACCGGTGAACGCCTCCGTTCGCTGATGCCATGGGTTGCCAAAAGAAATCTTTCAGGCGTCCAGGCTTCCTACAACTAGTCCGGTAAAAATATTTAAAAACGAAACCCGGTCCACTTGGCGCACTGCCGGGAGACCGGGTTTTTCATTTTGGAATTGCCGCGTTCGCCTCTCTTGCGACTCGGCAAAAAGCGGCGTTACTTTTGGGAAACGATCAGGTTTCTGAGTTGGTTTTACGTGAAAATGAGCTGACCGACTTCGTCGCCGACCGCTCCATTTCGAAAGTGCTTATGAAAAAAATAGTCATCGCGACCCGCAGAAGTCCTCTTGCCGTCACGCAAACGGAGATGATCATCGCGCATCTGCGTAAACATCTATCCGATTGTCGTTTTGAGATGCTGAAACTCTCGACGACCGGCGATCGGCAGCGGGATTGGTCGCTGGAAAAACGGGGCGGAAAAGGACTTTTTACGACCGAGCTTGAGGAGGCGCTTCTTCGCGGGGATGCCGATTTGGCGATGCACAGCACCAAAGATTTGCCGACCGAGATGGCTGAAGAATTCGGATTTGCTGGATTTTTGCCCCGCGATGATGCCCGCGATGTTCTTGTGATGCGGGAAGGAGTTTCGGAGCCAAAAATTCTCGCAACGGGAAGCCCCCGTCGGCGGGCGCAGGCGCGATTGCTTTTTCCGGATGTCGAATGGCAGGAAATTCGCGGAAACGTCGAGACGCGCCTTCAGAAAATTGCTGATGGAGAAGCAGATGGGACGATTCTTGCGCGGGCAGGACTTCAGCGGCTTGGAATCGAGAGTTGGCCTGGCGTGACCTTTCGGGTTTTTGAAACGAAAGAGATGGTTCCAGCGGTCGGGCAAGGTGCGGTGGCTGTCCAATCCCGCGCGGAGGATGTGGAGAAATTTGCATCCTTTTTCTGCGAGGCCACCCGCTTGGCTATAACGGTGGAACGAACCTTTCTCGCGATGCTTGGCGGAGGCTGCCAGACTGCTTATGCGGGACATTATACGGACGGAATTTTTGAGGCTTTTCATGAGAGCACCGGCTATCGTCGGTTCAAGATGCCCGGATTGACCTTTGATAAGATTGAAGCCGCGATCGAGCCGATCGTTGAGGAACTTCGCTGATGAAAACAAAAGGAATGGTTTATTTAACAGGAGCGGGTCCGGGCGATCCGGGTCTGCTGACGGTCCGCGCGAAGGAGCTTTTGGAGCGGGCGGATGTCGTTGTATACGATTATCTGGTTCATCCGGGGCTTCTCGATATGTGCCGACGCGATTGCGAAAAAATTTATGTCGGTAAGAAGCGCGGTTTTCATTCGAAGCCGCAGGAGGAGATCGAGCAGATTCTGGTTGAGAAAGCGGAAGCCGGATTTGAAGTGGTGCGGTTGAAAGGGGGAGACCCATTTGTGTACGGCCGCGGTGGCGAAGAGGCGAAACGGTTGGCCCGGGCCGGAGTTTCTTACGAGATTGTGCCGGGAATTACCGCGGCGGTCGCGGCTGCCTCCTATTCGGGAATTCCGCTTACCCAACGCAATACGAGTTCCTCCGTTGTTTTCCTGACCGGACATGAAGATCCGTTGAAAAAGAACCTCGCGATCAAATGGCGGGATTTTGCCAAACTCGATGCAACTTTGTGTATTTATATGGGGATGGGGCGACTCGGCGAGATTGTCGACGAACTTCTTGCGGGAGGAATGTCGCCCGATCGTCCCGTTGCAGTAATCGAATGGGCGACGCTTTCCCGTCAACGTTCCGTTCAGGCAAATCTCGACAGAATTGTCGGTGTGGTTGAAGAGGGTAACTTGAGTTCGCCGGCGATCGTGATCATCGGAGATGTGGCTGCTTGTCGGGAAGAGCTCGAATGGTTTGAAAAGCGTCCTCTTTTTGGAAAACGGGTGGTCGTCACGCGCAATCGGGAGCAAATCGGTCTATTAAGTAAAAAACTCGAGGCAGTCGGAGCGGAGGTTCTTGAGATCCCGTTGATTGAGATTTCCGAAGATCGTCATCCGGAGACGGCCGATGATGTTTTTGCCGAGTTCTGGAGTTACGAATGGATTGTCTTTAGCAGTGCGAA
>DATGSL010000030.1:0-11105 GCA_035302665.1 Opitutales bacterium
CCGAGCTGCGAAAGGATCTGCTGCGGAAAGAGCAAAATCGCGCTCGCAAAAATAACCGGCATCACCCCGGCATAATTTACCTTGAGCGGCAAGTAGGAGCTTTGTCCGCCATAAACCTTCCGACCGACAACCCGTTTTGCATATTGAACCGGAATTTTCCGCTGTCCCTGAACAACTGCCACGATTCCGGCAATCACTCCAAAAAAGAGAAGGAGCATCAGGATTGCCTGAGGTGCACCGAGTCCTTCAACACCTGCAGGTGTATTGAAGAGCGCGTACGTCGCGGAAACGGCTCCCGGCAAATCGGCCAAAATTCCGACCGTGATCAAAAGAGAGATTCCGTTACCGATCCCCTTTTCCGTGATTTGCTCTCCGAGCCACATCAGCAAGACCGTTCCCGCAGTAAGAAAGACAGTTCCGTAAATGAGAAACCATCCGGGAGAAGCCATTACAATCGGGCCGTAGATATTTACATCGTAGCCTTGGAAGAGCCGTCCGGGATTCTGAAGTGCCAGAATCAAAAGAACTCCCTGAATGAGACAAATCCCGACAGTTGCATAGCGGGTATACTGGGAGATCTTCTGCCTACCGACATCACCCTCCTGCTGCAAACGGGAAAGTCCCGGAATCACTGCTCCGAGCAATTGGAAAATAATTGCCGCACTGATATACGGCATAATTCCAAGCGCACAAACGGCCCCCATCAACAACGCACCTCCGGTGAACATGTTGTAGAGTCCAAGGACGTCGGCCGCTCCTCCCGATGCCTGCTCGTGGAAAAAGGTCTGGAGAGGCGTCGGATCCAGACCAGGCAGAGGAATGTTCGCTCCAACCCGTGCAACGAACAATAAGGCCAACGTGAAGAGAATCCGGTCCCGGAGTTCCGGAATCTTCAAGCTATTAGTAAACGCGGAAAGCATCAGGCTATAGGAAAAATCTTAAGAGGAAACGACAGACTCTTCGCCTGGTTCCACAATGTTGACAGTGCCGCCGGCCGCTTCGATTTTCGATCGGGCGGATGCGGAGAATTTATCGGCGGTAATCGTAAGAGCCGATTGAATTTCCCCATCACCGAGAACCTTGATCAGCCCAGCATTCGCGCGAATCAAACCATGATCGACCAAAACCTGACGATCGATCTCGGTTGTCCCTTCGATCCGGGAAAGATCCGAAAGATTGACGATCGCGTAATCGGTCCGAAAATTCTTGTTATTAAAGCCCCGACGCGGAAGTTTCCGATAAAGGGGCATCTGTCCACCTTCAAACCCGGGAAAAGGCTGCTTGCCTCCCCGCGATTTCTGGCCTTTCTGCCCCCGTCCACAGGTCCGTCCGCGACCCGATCCGATACCTGTACCGACGCGTTTCCGCCGACGGACGGCACCTTCGACATTTTTCAAATTATGTAATTCCATTTTCAATATCCTCGGAAAAAGCCGACGAGCTTATTCGGCGGCACGGATTTTCTCAATCTCCTCAGCCGAACGCAGCTTGCGAAGGCCGTCAAGCGTGGCATTGACTACCGCCACATGATTGTTGGATCCGAGTGATTTCGACAAAACATCTTTAATCCCCGCAGCGACGAGAACGGCACGAACGCCTCCACCGGCGACAATCCCGGTTCCCGGGCTCGCTGGCCGAAGGAGAACCCGTCCGCCATCGTGAACACCGATGACCTGATGCGGGATCGTATCACCTTTCAACTTGATCGTCTCAAGATTCTTCCGCGCTCGCTCCGAGCCTTTGCGAATCGCCTCGGGCACTTGGTTAGCTTTGCCGTAGCCGACTCCGACCTGTCCCTTTTGATCGCCGGTAACAACGAGCGAGGTGAAGCTGAAGCGCCGACCACCCTTCACGACCTTGGCGGTCCGATTGATGTGAACGATCTTGTCGGTGAACTCCTGATCTTCCGGTTCCTGATTCGGTCTGTTATGGGAAAAATTTCTCATAAATTATCTGGATTTAAAATTCGAGACCGTTTTCTCTGGCGGTATCGGCAAATAGTTTCACCCGTCCGTGATAAATCCGGCCGGCACGATCGAACACGACGCGCTCAATCCCGGCAGCTTTCGCTTTTTCAGCGAGCGCTTTCGCCACGGTTGGCACACCTTCCAAGTTGTTTTTCACTTTTTTGTCCCGAAGCTCCTTGTCGAGCGTCGAGGTGAAGACCAAGGTTTTTCCGGCTTCGTCATCAATGCACTGCGCGTAAAGATGCTTCCCGCTAAAGTGGACCGTAAGGCGCGGCCGTTCGGCAGTTCCCGAGACCTTCTTGCGAATGCGCCAGCGGCGCTTTTTCTGTAAAACAGTTTTCAATTTTGGTTTCATGCTTCGATCTCCTTACCTCCTTACGAGACGGTCTTACCCTCCTTACGGCGGACAAACTCACCGACGATCCGGACACCCTTGCCTTTGTAAGGCTCCGGCGGATAGAAGCGGCGAATATCGGCTGCGACAGCTCCGACGATCTGTTTATCAACACCCTCCACCTTGAGCTTGGTATTGTCGCTGACAGTGATTTTTACATCCGACGGAATCTTGTAGTGAATCGGATGCGAGTAACCGAGCGCGAGATCAAGTGTGTCCCCTTTCAAAGCTGCGCGAAATCCGACACCGTGAATTTCGAGATCCTTTGAAAATCCCTCGGTCACGCCTGTCACCATGTT
This sequence comes from Opitutales bacterium, assembly GCA_035302665.1. GTDB lineage: Bacteria > Verrucomicrobiota > Verrucomicrobiia > Opitutales > T3Sed10-336 > DATGSL01. Next base: position 2,661 of record DATGSL010000030.1, read on the forward strand.
TGAAATGATCGTCCGGGTGGTGCCATACATGGCCCGGGCTTGCCGGGAAGGATTCGCGGGAGAAACCTGAATCCCTTCATCTCCCTGTTCAATCTTAACGTGCGGAGAAAAAGTTTTGCTAATCTTCCCCTTCGGACCTTCGACGGAAACGGTAACCGATTCGATCGCGACTTTGACGCCTTGAGGGATTTCTACTGGAAGTTTTCCTATTCTGCTCATTTGTTGTCTCCTCTTTACCAGACCGTGCAGATTAGCTCTCCACCCGTTTTGTTACGACGGGCATCGCGATCATTTACAACTCCTTTCGAAGTTGTCAAAATACCGACACCGAGTCCACCGAGCACGCGGGGAACTTCAGCCGCCTTGTAATAAATGCGACGCCCTGGTTTGCTGATGCTCTTCAATCCGACAATTGCCGGGGAGCCATCGACATATTTCAAGATCACCGCGATCTCCTTATGCCCCCGGCTGTTGGTTCGTTCTTCGTAGCCACGGATGAAACCTTCGGCAAGAAGGATGGCAGCGACGCCCTCTTTCAGCTTTGAGTGCTGCGCAGTGCATTCGGGCAAGCCAGCACGACTTGCGTTACGAATACGGGTTAAAAAATCACTGATCGGATCGGTCATAGATAAATAGGTTGTAGTAGTTGGATGATATCCGCAGTTCCAACGTACCGGTTACCACGAAGACTTCGTCACGCCTGGAATCCGTCCGGCGAGTGCGAGTTCGCGAAAAGTAATACGGGAGAGACCAAAGCGCCGGATGTAAGCCCGCGGGCGACCGGTCAGATTGCACCGGTTGCGGAGGCGAACAGGTGAAGAATTTCTCGGAAGTTTCGCGAGTTTGCGTTGAGCGGCGAAAAACTCCTCGTCGCTGGTCTCAGGATTGATCAAAATTGCCTTCAACTCCGCACGTTGTGCAGCATATTTTTCGACGAGCCGTTGACGTTTTAAATTGCGTTGAATCGATGCTTTTTTAGCCATGTTTCAATAAAGTAGATTATGCAGTTGCCTCGACCTCTGCGGCTTTCTCCGGTTTGCGGAATGGCATATTCATCAATTCCAACAACTCGGCACCTTCCTCGTCGGTTTTAGCAGTTGTCACGATGGTGATATCGAGGCCAACCAAGCGCCTTCCCCCATCGATCGATATTTCGGGAAAGATCGTATGATCTTCGATCCCAAGTGTATAGTTTCCGTTGCCGTCCAGACGACGCTGGACCCCGCGAAAGTCACGAATCGAGGGCAGAGCTACCGAGATCATCCGATAAAGGAAATGATACATCTGGTTTCCCCGAAGAGTGACTTTTACTCCGACAGGCATTCCCTCGCGGAGTTTGAAATTTGCGATGCTCTTTCTCGCGTTTGTAATGACCGGTTTTTGACCGGACAAAAGCGAGATGTCGCGAACAATATCCGCGATCGTGCCTTTATCAAGCCCGGCATCGAGGCCGCTGTTGATCACGACCTTCTCGATCGAAGGAACTTCGTGGATATTCTTGTAGCCGCGGCTCTTCTGGAGAGCTGGCACGACCTGTTCCAAATAATGTACTTTAAAAACTGGCTTCATTGACTGTATGGGCGGATTTCCGACCCGCCGATGTAAAATGAAAAGAGAAGCTTGTCATCAAGATTCCGAATCCGCACTTTGGCAAGACCCGATCTTTGAATCTTCTAAGATTTCTGTTTTCTCCGCTCCCCTCGCTCTTCGTAGCGCTCGAGAAGCATCAAGTTGGAAAGATGAATGGAACCTTCGCGTTCCGTGATCGATCCTTGTGGATTATCCTGTGTCTTCCGCTCGTGCTTCCGTACCAGGTTCACCCCTTCAACAATCGCTCGGTTCTTGCGCGGCAAAACCTGGAGGAGTTTTCCCTGTTTTCCTTTGTGACTGCCACTGATAACGACGACAGTCTGACCGGTTTTCAAACGAGTCTTTGTCATTTTAAAGAACCTCCGGTGCAAGGGAGATGATTTTCATGAACTGTTTCTGACGGAGTTCGCGCGCAACCGGTCCGAAGATACGGGTGCCGCGCGGATTATTGTTCGCGTCGAGAATCACAATTGCGTTGCTATCGAAGCGAAGATAACTTCCATCGGCGCGGCGAATCGGTGCTTTCGTTCGCACGACAACCGCCCGGACGACTTCTCCTTTTTTAACGCTTGAATCGGTGGTGCACTCCCGGACGTTTACGACAACTACGTCGCCGACACCGGCGGTGTTGCTCAACTGACCGAGACGCCGGATCATCGTCGCTTTGCGGGCACCGGTATTATCGGCGACCACGAGTCTGCTTGTATGTTGGATCATCGATATACCTCAGATTAAATAATTTCTTCTTCAATTGCCTCCGCCGTGGCAGCAGCAATCTCTTCGACAACAGGTGCTGCCTCGATCACCGAGACAATCCGCCACCGTTTCAATTTGCTGAGAGGCCGGACCTCCATAATCGAGACCTTGTCGCCGACCCGCGACTCATTCTTTTCGTCGTGGGCGTGGAGGACAGTCTTCCGATTAATGATCTTGCCGTAGCGTGGATGTGGAATTTTGTAGGCAACCGTCACCTTGACCGACTTGTCGCCAGATTGGCTTGTGACGGTTCCGATGAGGGTTTTTCGCTTGTTTCGCGCTTGAGTCTTCATTTTTTAAATCGCCTCAGGAAGCTTGATTATCGGCTGCTTTCTTTTCGGCCAGGATCGTTTCGCAACGCGCAATCTCTTTGCGCTTCAACTGGACCTCGTGTGTTTTTTCGAGCTGACCGGTCTGTTTTTGCAATCGGATTTCGAGCAAATCTGCACGGGCATCGCGCAACTTTTTGCCGATTTCTTCAATGGAAAGTTCTCTGATCTTTTTCGCGTTCATCTTGGCGATCTTTCTCGAATTACTGGTCCTCGCGGCTAATAAACCGGCAAGGGAATGGAAGTTTGGTATCGGCCAGGCGCATCGATTCGCGAGCGACGGTGGCGGAGACTCCTGAGAGTTCAAACAGAACGGCACCGGGACGAACGACGGCAGCCCAGAACTCGGTGCTTCCCTTCCCTTTACCCATCCGCGTCTCAGCAGGTTTTTTGGAAATCGGTTTGTCTGGGAAGACCCGGATCCAGACTTTTCCACGCCGTTTCATGTTACGCGTAATCGCGACACGAGCGGCCTCAATCTGGGCGGCGGTCATCCAACCGCGGCCAATCGCCTGGATTCCGTAATCGCCGAACGCCAAGGTTGTGTTCCCTTTAGCATTTCCGGCACGGCTTCCGCGATGGCTTTTTCGGTATTTGGTTCTTGATGGAAGTAATGGCATGGCTGAGAGCGGGCTTTACCCGGTTCAACGGTTCTTTCGATAAATTTCTCTTTTAATCGTCCTCTTTTTTACAAATCCAGCACTTGACGCCGATGATACCAGCTGCCGTATGTGCTTCGGCAAATCCGTAGTCGATATTCTCGCGAAGCGTATGCAGTGGGACGCGACCTGCACGCTGTTTCTCCTGGCGAGCGATATCGCTGCCACCGAGACGACCGGAAACCTGCAAACGGATTCCTTCTGCCCCAAGGCTCATCGTCATCTGGATCGTTCTTTTCATCGCCCGGCGGAAGGCAATACGGCGTTCGAGCTGCAAGGCCACATTTTCAGCAACAAGCTGAGCGTCGAGCTCCGGTCTTTTGATCTCCTGAATATCGAGAAGAATCTCGCGACCGGTCGTTTTGGCCAAGTCTTCCTTGATTTTCTCAAGCTCTTGCCCCTTCCGTCCGATAACAATCCCGGGCCGGGCGGTCAGAATCTTCACACGAACACGATTCGATGCGCGCTCGATCAAGATTCTGGGTACAGCGGCAAAACGAAGCTTTCCGAGGAGATTCCTGCGGATCTGGTGGTCTTCAAGAACGAGTTTGTTGAAGTCCTGTTTGTTCGCGTGCCAACGAGATTGCCAGTCGCGCCGAACGGCAAGGCGAAAACCAATTGGATTTACTTTCTGGCCCATAAAATTTTCTTAATTTAAATTATCAGTAAGGATGATGCGGATGTGACTGGTGCGCTTCTTGATCGGCTTCGCAGTACCGCGGGCACCCGCACGGAATCGCTTCAGCACCGGCCCAGACTCAATCAATGCCCGGGAGATATAGAGATCGTCGGAGGAGAGATTGTTGTTGTTTTCCGCATTCGCGATCGCGGACTGCAGCGTTTTCGCCAGCAGACGGGCCGATTTGCGGGGAATAAAACGGAGGAGTTCGAGCGCTTCGACAGCGCGCCGTCCCTGAATCTCAAGTGCGACATCGCGCACCTTTTTCGGAGACATCCTCACATATTTTGTTACAGCTTGAACTTCCATTTGGATAAATAAACTTACAGATTGACCGTTTTAATTCTGACAGACTGGCCGGGCACAATCACGTTCTCCGGTTTCAAATCGCGAATGAGCGCCGCCGAAGTGTTTTCACGCACATCGACCATGATGATCTCGGCGATATCGTTCCCTTCGGCTCTTACGTTGCAGACCATTCCGGATCGAAAACCGGAATCAAAGCCGCCGGCCACCAGAACCAGATCGGCATGGCGGCCCTCGTAGACCCCGTAAACAACTCCCCGATTGGACGAATAAAGCGACGAAAAGACGAAATCCGGAATCTCCGGATCAGCGGCCCCTCCTTCCGCAACAATCGGTTCGGCGTCCGCCGGAAGTGACAAAACGAATAACGTTAGACCGACCAGGGCTAATCGGAGCAGACGCGCAGGGATGACCTTGTTCCCGAAAACGGAAACAAAGCGGCCCAAAACGTTGAACTGTTCCAGATTAGCCATGGATCAATTAAATTTCTATTTTCTTGTATGGGATCCGTGTCCCTTAAAGGTCCGGGTCAGTGCAAACTCACCGAGTTTATGCCCAACCATGTTTTCGGTCACATAGACAGGAATAAAGCTCTTGCCGTTGTGTACGTTGAAGGTGTGTCCGATAAAGTCCGGTGTGATCGTCGAGCGACGAGACCAGGTTTTGATCGGTTTCTTAATATTGTCGCGATTTGCGGCGTCCACCTTATCCTGAAGGGCGACGTCGACAAAGAATCCTTTTTTAATTGAACGTGCCATAGTTGCTTACCCTTTCATTTTCCTGCCATTGCGGCGGACGAGAATTTGTGAATTCGAAGGTTTTGATCGGCGGCGGGTTGGATAAGACTTCGCCAGCTGTCCCCACGGAGATGTTGGGTGTCTTCCACCAGATGTTTTTCCTTCTCCACCGCCCATCGGGTGGTCGATCGGATTCATCGCAACTCCGCGAACGCGTGGGCGTTTCCCTTTCCAGCGATTGCGACCGGCTTTTCCGAGAGAAACTCTTTCATGCTCCGTATTTCCGATCTGACCGATCGTTGCCCGGCAGCGCGAATGAACCATGCGGATCTCGCCACTCGGCATTTTCAACGTCGCACGCTTGCCTTCCACACTGATCAACTGCGCCGAGGTACCGGCTGAGCGACAGATCTGTGCACCACGACCTGGCACAAGCTCAATGGCATGAACAAAGGTCGCCGGTGGCATCGAATGCAACGGCATCGCATTTCCGTCATTAAAATCGGCTTTCTCAGCGCTCACAATCTTGTCGCCGACTTTCAGGCCGCGCGGAGCAAGGATGTAACGCTTTTCACCATCGGCATAAAAAAGAAGAGCGATATTCGCGGAACGGTTCGGATCGTATTCGATCGCGGCGATCGTTGCCGGAACATCGAGCTTGTCGCGATGAAAATCAATCACCCGATAGCGGCGCTTGTGTCCACCTCCGCGGCGACGGACCGTCATCCGTCCGTACGTATTGCGTCCGCCACTTCGCTTTTTCGGTTTTACCAGTTTGCGAAGTGGTTTGTTGGTGGTCGACACGGCCTCACTTTTATTTGAAATGAGAAAACGTTGCGTCGGTGTAAGAGGTCTGTGTTGTTTAAGAGCCATAGGAATATTCTCCTTTCGTCCTTAGACGATTTCGATTTGGTCGCCTTCCTTGAGCGTCACGATCGCTTTTTTATAAGCGCTCTTTTTGCCGACGCGCCCGGTCCGGAGATTCCGTTTCCGTTTCGGCTTAATATTCATCACATTGACACGGGTGACCGTGACCTTGAAGGCCCGCTCCACCGCTTCGCGAATGCTGTGTCGATTTGCGTCCGGATATACCTCAAAGGTATATTGACCAAAATTCGAAGAGAGCTGGTTTGATTTCTCCGTCAGGCGGAGACTTTTAATCACTTGATCGGGCGTCTTCATTTACTAGCTCCATTCAACCGCGTTCCAAGGCGCTCAAGCGCTTTGCGTGTAATAATAATTTTTCTATAGCTGGCCAGATCGAGTGTATTCACTGTCCCAGCCTCAATAAGATCAATTTCAGCAAGATTGCGGCTCGCTAACCGAAGCGTATCACCGATTCCATCCTCAACGAGCAGAACCCGGCCCTGAGGAGCAATCGTGCGAACAAGATCATGGAGAAGTTTCGTTTTCGGCTCCGTGATCTCCAGCTCTTCCAGAATTTCGATCTCCCCGCGCTGAGCACGATCGGAGAAAATCCGTTTCATCGCCAGAGTCCGTACCTTCCGATTGATTTTTTTGCTGTAATCGCGTGGCTTCGGTCCGAAGGCCCGGCCACCGCCGGTCCAAATGGGAGAACGAGTGCTGCCGACACGAGCATTTCCGGTTCCCTTCTGGCGCCATGGCTTGCGACCTCCACCGGAAACTTCCGCGCGCGTTTTGGTGCTTCTTGTTCCCTGACGTGCATTCGCTTGATAAGCGACGATCACCTCTTTGAGAGCCTGCTGCCCGTGTCTGCCTTCAAAAATCTCGAACTGCGGAAACTCTGTCTCCTTACTCGAAGAGGCATCTTTTGTATAAACTTTTAATTTCATCACCCGAAACCTCCCTTATTTCCTGGTCTTCTTACCGGTGCGCACGAGGACATAATCGCCGTTGGCGCCCGGGATCGAACCGCTGACAAGCAGCAGATTTTTATCCTCGATCACCTTGACGATCTTTAGATTCTGAACGGTGCGTCTCCGGTGCCCCATGTGACCGGGCATTTTCTTGTTCTTAAAGACGTGACCGGGAGTCTGACATTGCCCGATCGATCCTGGACGGCGATGAAACATCGAACCGTGGGAACGGGGACCACCGGACATACCGTGGCGTTTGACGACCCCCTGAAAACCTTTTCCCTTGCTGGTGCCAACAACGTCGACCATCTCTCCCTCGGAGAAAATCGTGACGGTGAGAATATCGCCGGGCTTCTGTTCCGGGACTTCCGGGAGGCGGACTTCATTCAAATAGGCAACAGGTGAGACCGACGCTTTTTTCAGATGTCCGTTCTCTGCCTTTGAGAGTCGCTGTTCCTTTTGTGCTTTGTATCCGATCTGGATCGCGTTGTATCCATCGGTCTCTGTAGTTTTGACCTGTACAACCGGACAAGGTCCGGCCTCCACCACAGTTACGGGCACGAGACGGTTGTTTCCGTCATAGACCTGGGTCATGCCCAGCTTTCTGCCAACTAATGTATTTTTCATTGTTCTAAGCGGTAGGTGGAGAAAGTTTCCTCCGTTTTCCTATCGACCTACTTTAGAAAAAACACGTGGCTGAAGGTCAACTCGGTCCGGATGGGCCCGATGACGCTTCAGCCGCGTCGAATTTTTCAATAAATTTGTTAGACGTTAATCGTAATATCCACTCCCGCAGGTAGATTTAACTTCTTCAGCTCATCCACCGTTTGGGCGGTTGGCTCAATGATATCAATCAACCGTTTGTGCGTTCGAATCTCGAACGCGTCCATGGCTTTCTTATCGACGTGCGGCGAGCGGTTCACTGTGAACCTCTCGATACGGATCGGCAAGGGAACCGGCCCGGAAACACGTGCGCCGGAACGTTTGGCTGTCTCGACGATGTCGACGGCAGACTGATCGATGACTCGATAGTCGAAGCCCTGAAGCTTTATGCGAATTCTTTGACCGTTCATGGCAGATGCAAATTAGGTGCGAGCAGGAGCTCTCGTTGAACTTTCGACAATCGTTGCGAGGACACTCGCCGGAACCTGCTCAAAATGAGATGGCTCCATCGAGTAACTGGCCCGTCCCCTACTCAGGGAGCGAACATCGGTTGAGTAACCGAACATCGCTTCCAACGGCACTTGTGCCGAAATCAAACAGGTCGGTCCTCTCGTAGTCATGTTTTGAATCCGACCCCGGCGGCGATTCAGATCGCCCATAATATCTCCTTGATATTCCTCAGGCGTCGAGACTTCAACCTTCATAATCGGTTCCAGAAGAACCGGTCCGGCCTTCTTCATCACGTCGCGGAAGGCGAAAATCCCGGCCATCTTAAAGGCCATTTCAGAGGAGTCGACTTCATGATAAGAACCATCGACGATCGTCACTTTGAAATCGATCACCGGATAGCCGGCAACAGTTCCATTGTTCGCCGCCTCCATAATACCA
>DATGSL010000031.1:0-3007 GCA_035302665.1 Opitutales bacterium
ATGTACGCAACGGCCAACAACAGCCGCGAATCTGTAAATCCAATAACCGGCGATCCCGATGCCCGTTTCGGGAAAATCGACGACCGCCTTCTGCTCGATATTTCCGTCCATTATAAATTGACCGAAAACGCGAGCGCCGTCGCTGGCATCCACAACCTTCTCGACGAGAAGTACATGGTTTCCCGCCTTCCCTATGGACCGCGCCCGGGCCAGCCGATCACCGCCCATATCGGACTCGAAGTTTTCTTCTAAACCGAAAAAACTTCGTCGCTGCAGGAGAAAACGCGCTCCTGCAGCGACTTTCTTTAAAATTCCTCCGTAGCTGCTGCCGCTTCTAAACCGATACCCGGTAAATTCACTCCCATCCGCGTTTTCCTGTCGCTCAATCGGAGCCGAAGAGCTTCACAACTTTGTTATAAGTCCCGAGCAACAGAAAAGTCGGAGCCCATTGACCGACAAAAAGAGCATCCTCGTCGCGCTTCAACATTTTCAAGGTCAGCGAACCGGCGATCGATGCCCCGGCCGCCCATAGAAAAAGATCCGACGGAAGCTTTGCCGTTTGCCGTTCGACCATGGAAGCGACTCTGCCCTCCCGGTACGGATCTCTGATGCGGGATCTGATATTTTTCATAAATTTGTTCCTTCTTTGATGTTCTTTTACAACCCAAGATCGTCCCGGAACGCCGCGAGATCAATCGGGCGCAAACACGACAAAATCTTAAGGGAAGAACGGAGATACGCGGAATTTTCCTTTTTAGATAACTAAGATCAGGCGAAAACCAAAAATCTGTTCTCCTCCGCATCGGCTTCTCCTCGGACCTTTTCCCGACCGACAGAATCTTTATTCAATCAACGCTCGACCGGACTCCGGACGACGGTTACCTTCCGATTCACTCCATTTTCAAAAAGGTAACGGGAACATTTGCTTCCCACAGCTTTCCCTTTCAGGTCAGATTCATCCTATGATTCAAGAAGAAGGTTTAGATGTCATCGAGAAAGTCCGGTCCGCACGCGGGAGGATTTTTACAGAAATCCGCAAAAGCGTCATCGGCCAGGATGAGGTGATCGAGCAAATCATTATTTCTCTTCTCGCCCGCGGCCATTGCCTCCTCATGGGAGTTCCCGGTCTCGGCAAAACTCTTCTCGTCAAATCGATCGCCGATCTTTTTTCCCTCAGCTTCAAACGGATCCAATTCACTCCCGATCTGATGCCGGCCGATGTCGTCGGCACCGAAATCATGGAGGAAGATCCAGCTACCGGAAAACGTGAATTCCGCTACGTCAAAGGTCCCATTTTCGCCAACATCGTGCTCGCCGACGAAATCAACCGCACCCCTCCAAAAACCCAATCGGCACTCCTCGAAGCGATGGGAGAAGGTCACGTCACTGCAGCCGGTGTCACACGCGAACTCGAACCGCCTTTTTTCGTTCTCGCCACCCAAAACCCAATCGAGCTCGAAGGAACCTACCCGCTGCCCGAAGCGCAACTCGACCGGTTTTTGCTCAATTCCGTCATGACCTATCTCAGCTCCGAAGATGAGGAAAAAATGGTCAGCGCCACAACCTCCCCGGAACAATCGAAACCGGAAGCGATTTTTACCCGCGACGAGGTAATCGAACTGCAAAAATTGGTCCGCGAGGTCCCGGTTTCTGAAAATGTGATCCGCTATGCCGTCCGCCTCGTCGGCGCCACCCGCCCCGATAGCGACGCCGCACCGGCGAAAGTCCGCGAAATGATCAAATGGGGCGCCGGCTCCCGCGCCTCCCAATCGTTGATTCTCGCCGGAAAAGCCCGGGCACTGCTCGAAGGCCGCTACAACGTCGCGATCGAAGATGTCCGCGCCCTCGCACTGCCCGTTTTGCGCCACCGCGTCATCACCAACTTTCATGCCGAAGCCGAGGGGATTCGCTCCGAAGATATCATTCGCGAACTCCTCGAAGGAATCCGTGAATGACGACCTCCGCAGCCGATCTTCTCTCTCCTGCCACGCTCGCACGGATCGACAACTATTCCCTGCTCGCGAAAACAGCCGTCGAAGGCTACCTCTCCGGAATCCATCGGAGCCTTTCCCACGGAACCGGCGGCGAATTCTTCCAATATCGAAATTACACGCCCGGCGACGATCTCAAATATGTCGATTGGAAAGTTTTTTCCCGGCAAAATAAATTTCACACCAAAGTCTTCCGCGAAGAGACGAACATGAACGTCTCGCTCGTCCTCGACGCGAGCGGATCCCTCGACTACAACGGCTCCCGCGCACCATGGGGCAAATGGCGATATGCCGCTATGATCGCCGCGTCGCTCGCCTACCTCGCCAATCGGCAAGGCGACAACGTCGGCCTCTATATCTACAACGACCAAATCGTCGAAGCGATCGAACCTTCCCGCACACAAGGACAACTCCAGCGGATTTTCGCCGCGCTCGCCCGTCAAAAACCATCCGGCTCGGCCGATCATCGACGCGCTTGGAATTATTTAACCAACCATTTTCGCCGACGCGGACTGATTATCTTCCTTTCCGATTTTCTCGATGCGGAAAAAACGCTCCCACCGCTTCTCAAACGCCTCCGTTTCGCCCATCACGATTGCCTGGCATTCCAAGTTCTCGATCCCGACGAACTCGATCTTCCCTTCGACCGATCGACCGAATTTATCGACCGCGAAACCGGACGTCGGATCGATTCGTTTCCCGCAGCTGTCCGCGACGACTACCAGCGTGAAATGAACGATTTTCTCGAACGCCTGTCCCAAGCAATGTCCGAAGCACAGGTCGATTTTCTCCGCCTAATCTCCTCCGAATCTCTTGCCGATGCGCTTGCCAACTACCTCCACAAGCGCGAATCGTTGCGATAAGATCTAAAATTTAAAATCTCTGAAATTCTCAAATGCTGAGCTTCGCCAATCCACTTTTTCTCTGGGGCCTTCTCGGCCTGGCGGCGCCGATCGTTATTCATCTCATCAATCGCGACCTTTTTCGCCCGCTTTATTTTCCGTCGCTCCGTTTTA
>DATGSL010000032.1:0-4229 GCA_035302665.1 Opitutales bacterium
AGGATGGTGTCCATGATCGGGCGGAGGAGGAGGCCGTGTTTGCGCGCGGTGAGGGCGACTTGGTGGCCGAAGCGGAGGGAGATGGGAAAGTTTTTTGAAGAACGGCTGTCGGGAACGAGTTCGAGGGCGGCGGTCAATCCGCGCTGGCGGATTTCGCGGATCTGCGGATGTTCGGCGAAGGTTTTGCGAATGGTTTTTCCGAAGAAGGCGATTTTTTCGCGGATTTCTCCGGAGGCGACCATCGGTTCGAGTTTTTCGATATTTGCGAGAGAAACGGCAGCGGCAAGCGGGTTGCCGGTGAAGGTGTGTCCGTGAAAAAAAGCGCGATAGCTTTCGTAGGGGCCGAGAAAAGCTTCGTAGATCGGTTCGCGGACAACTGTCGCAGCGAGCGGCAGATAGCCGGCGGTGAGACCTTTCGCGAGGCAGAGGAAATCGGGAACGACTTTTTCCTCGGCGCAGACGAGCAGCGAGCCGAGGCGGCCAAAGGCGACGAAAATTTCGTCGAGAATCAAGTGCACATCGTGTCGGCGGCAAAGCGCGGCGACTTTTTGGAGAAATCCTGGTGGTTGTTGGAGCATGCCTGCAGAACCTTGCACGGAAGGTTCGAGAATGAGGCAGGCGGTTTTGTCGGCCTGATGTTCGAGAAGGTTTTCCAGGTTTTGGAGGCTTTCCGATTCGTTGGTTGAGAGGATCTCTCCGGCTAGTTCGTGGCAGGTGGGGGCGGGAAATTTGTCGGTTGGAAAAAACCACGGGCTGAAGCGGGAGTGAAACGTTTGGGAATCGCCGACAGCCATCGTGCCGAAAGTGTCGCCGTGGTAGCTGTTTTCCATCGAGATCACGCGCCGTTTTTTCGGTTTTCCGGTAAGTTGCCAGAATTGAAATGACATTTTGAGCGCGATTTCGACGGCGTTGGAACCATTGTCGCTGAAAAAAGAGCGGTTGAGGTCGCCGGGAGAGATTTCCGCGAGTTTGCGAGCGAGCTTTGTGCCGATCGGATGGCTGAGGCCGAGCATCGTGGAATGGGCGACGTTTTCGAGTTGTTCGCGGAGGGCGCGGTTGAGATCGGGGTCGTTGTGGCCGTGGACATTCGTCCAGATCGAGGCGGTGGCGTCCAGGTAGCTATTTCCCTCGGTATCAGTGAGCCAGACGCCTTCGCCTGATGCGATGTGAACGGGCGGCGCGCTGGTGTATTCCTGCATTTGGGCAAACGGATGCCAGGAATGTGTGAAATCCCACGATTGAAGTGAACTTTCGGATGTTGTCGCTGTCGATTGCGGCATGATCAGGGAAAGGATCGAATCGCAAAAGAGCAGGCTTGTTAAGGTTAAAGTTTGATCAGGTTAACAAGGGTGAGCGAGCATCGTTGGGATGCGGTTCAGCGTGCGGACAATAATTATTTTCAGATACTTCATTTCGAACGATTTGAATTTTTTGGAAAAGCGGCCTATAGTAGTTTCCCTGATCCCAGCCTATGATCACAAAGAACAGTTCTACTACTTCCGTCCTCAGACAACTTGCCTCCAAACCGACCGATCTTGTTCAAGGTTTCAAGACCGGTTGGGGATTTAAGGAGCCCGATACGGCCGTCATTGATAAGAAGAGGCCTCACCACACCTCCCGCGGTTTTCAGAATCTTTATCCGCACGCGCGTCACAATTTCCGCGATTTTTTCCGGTGGCAGTTGCGTCTCGGAGAAAAGGATCCGCTTTTGGTTCCGCCGCACAAGGTTCCGCGCCGTTATGTGCCGACGCGGGTGACACCGGACTTGGGGGCTTTGCGAAATCCTGATCCGGACCGTTTGCAGGTTACGTGGATCGGTCATACGACTTTTTTGATTCAGGCCAACGGGTTGAATATTTTGACCGATCCGATTTTCAGCGATCGCTGTTCGCCGGTTCAATTTGTCGGGCCGCGCCGGAAGGCTGCACCCGGTCTGCAATTTTCGCAATTGCCGCCGATCGACGCGGTCGTGATCAGCCACGATCATTACGATCATCTCGACAACTATTCGATTCAGATTTTGGGCGATACGCCTCGCTACTTTTTTCCGCTGGGGATTTCGAGGTGGTTTCAGCGGCGTGGATTGACGAATTTTGAAGAAAAAGATTGGGGCGAAAGCGTGGAATTTGAGGGAATGCGTCTCCATTGTCTGCCGGCCCAGCATTTTTCCGGTCGGACACTTTTTGATCGCAACCGGACACTCTGGTGCAGCTGGATGTTGGAGATCGGGGACAAGAAGGTTTATTTTCTGGGTGATACTGGTTATGCGCCATTTTTTGAGGAAGTCGGGGAACAGTTTGGGGCGGTTGACTGTGCGTTGATTCCGATCGGTGCTTACCGGCCGCGATGGTACATGCAGCCGGTTCATGTGGATGCGCGGGAGGCGGTGCAGATCCACAAGGATATTCGCTCGCAATTTTCGATCGCGTCGCATTGGGGCACGTTTGCTTTAGCTGAAGAGCCACCTGCGGAGCCACCGATTTATCTTAGAAGAGCCTTGGTTGACGAGGGGTTGGAGACTGATGAGTTTCAGGCGGTTCGTTTCGGGGAGACGGTGGAGTTGACGTCCGATGAAAAATAAAATCTACAAATTGTTCACCTTCTGCCTTATTCGTCGTTTTTTCGGGTCTGGAAGGAGCTTTAAGTTTGACGAAAATCTTGAATGTAACCTTAAATGGGCCTTGTAACAGAGTTGTTACACTGCCGCTTTGAATTGTATTTCCATGAGCCTGTCATCTTGGCGGACTGGAAGAATCAACTTTTTTTATGACCACACGATCTTTACCGCACATGCGGAAATCCGCATTCACCCTTATTGAACTTCTGACTGTTATTGCGATCATCGGTATTTTGGCGGCGATCCTTATTCCGGTTGTCGGTGCTGCACGGGAAAGTGCGCGGGGGGCCGCCTGTGCGTCGAATGTTCGGCAGATGCTTGCCGGGATGCATCTCTACGCTGCGGAGCATGATGACAGGTTGCCTGCGACACAGGATCCGAGGCTCCAGGAAGGTCCCGAAGGAATTCCACAAAATGAGAATACCTGGCATGCGTACATTGCCGAGTATTGCGGCTATGACAATGTCACAAGGATGTTCCGCGATGGGATCACTTGGCGTTCGAACACGAAGGAGCTGACGGTTTTTAATTGCCCGACAACGGTGACGACGATCGTACCATTGCCCGGTAAAGAGAGTATTAACCGTTTAGATCCTTGGTTTTCCTACGGGATGAATGCGGATGTACTGGCGGAGTTTCATGGGATGTCCTCAAATGAAGCAAGACGTTCAGGGCGTTTTCTTTATGTCCATCAGATCGAATCACCGTCGAGTACAATGGCCATTCTCGAGACCTCAGACTGGAGCGCCATTCAGACCCGAGAAATTGGCACCGGCTACGCGATGATACCTCACGGCGGCGGCCAGAATGTTGGCTTTTTCGACGGTAGCGTTCAGAAGATGAGCGCACAGCAACTGATCGATATCGAGCGCGATGACGTCTTCTGGCGCGGTCGGGAATAAGCGAGAATATTTTTTACAAACGAGGGGATTTTCCCCTCGTTTTTTTTAGCAAAGACTAACCCTTCTAAGCCTTAAAACCGAAAAACACCTCATGGTACCTTGGAAAAAAACGATCACCTATAGTGGGATGTCGCTGGCATCGCTCCTTTTGCTGGCGGGAACAGCTTTTGCCCGCGATCTTTATTGGACGGAGCAAAAGCAGATTCTCGCCTCCGACATCGACGGCGGCAACGTCACTCTTATTTTCGATGGCGAAAACTCAACGCCTCCGATGGATAGTTATGCGGTCGATATCCAAGTTACGGACGATCACATTTATTGGTCGGGTCATGATGGCGGTGATATCTGGCGTGCCGATCGGGACGGGAACAATGCTGTTCAGCTGGTAAGTGGAACGAATTCGTCGATTCATTCTTTCGATATCGATGAAGATAGTGGCAAAATTTATTTTAACGATTACAGCGGCAGGATCATGGTCGCGGATCTCGCTGATGGAGCAAATGTTACCGTCGGCGTCTCCGACTCGCGTCTCGGTCAACCGACTGGTCTTTCGATCGATCGAACGGCGACCGGAGAAGATGCGCAAATTTTGACGGTGACGGCGAACGGGCCTTATCTTCATCGATCGGAAATTTCTGAGCAATGGGGTGGGTGGTTCCTCGGACATGACGATCTGGAAGGGGGCAACGGAATTTACGGCCTCGCTTTCG
>DATGSL010000033.1:0-2209 GCA_035302665.1 Opitutales bacterium
CTGCTTTCTTATTCTTAGTTCCCCTAGCGGGGGTTTGGGGGCGGCAATGAGCCCCCGTCCCGATTGGCAGAACGCTCTGGAAACCCGAGCCAATGATCTAAGTCACGCGAGGAATGACCCATACAAAAGTCCGAAGAACCCTTTCGCCCTTCTCTGACTCCGCTCCGATGATTTGAGATCTGTTACAGACAAACGGTCCGTAACAGATCCAAAAACTCATCGTTAAAGCTTACTCCGCTTCTTCGAGTTTTGCTTTCGAAGCGTCCAGGATTTTATCCCGCAATCTCGATAGATCCATTTCAACCAACTCCGCAGGCGGAATCCGGTTCAACAGGATCGAATCGAGACCTTTGATCGGCTCGCTGACGATCAGCTCACGGTTGGCCGACACTTCGTCGACCCGATCAATCGGCGTAAAATGCGGCGCCGTTTTCAGAACATCCGGATTCTCTTCGATCAAAGATCCAATCAACCGAACGGTCTCCGCAAAACGATCAAGCTCCGATTTTGTGTAACTTTCCGTCGGCTCGATCATCAGACCAAAGACTTCCGGAAAAGCAACGGTCGGCGCATGATACCCGAAGTCGAGAAAGAGTTTTCCGACGCGCGGAATGATGTTCGCACGCGAAATTCCTGCCGCTTCAATCTTCTCAAAAAGTTCTTCCGGAAGCGTAATAATAAATTCGTGCATCCGTGGAGCTGCAACTCCTTGCGGCGGCAAAAAGGGAAAACTCGATCGCAACTGGTTGGCAACATAGCGCGAAGAGAGAACAGCCACAGCAGACATCCGCTTGATCCCTTCACGTCCAAGTCGCGCGAGATAAGTATAGGCACGGATCTTGTGCGCAAAATTCCCCCAATGGCGATGCATGGACCCGATCGTTTTCTTCGGAAGAACCGGAACGAACCGTTCCCCTTCCTTCACAATCTGGGCACCGGGAAGAAAATCGACGAGCTTTTCACTGACCGCCACAATCGCATCTCCCGGACCGCCCCCACCGTGCGGGATCGTCCACGTTTTATGCAAATTATTGTGAACAGCATCGACTCCCATCGCATCGAGATCCACCCAACCAGCGATCGCATTCATGTTAGCGCCATCCATGTAAACAAGTCCGCCAACCTCATGAATGAGATCTGCAATCACGCGGAAATTGGCCTCGAAAATACCTCCGGTATTCGGATTCGTGATCATGATTCCGCTGATCCGGGAGCCGTAAGTTTCAATTTTCTCCCGAAGCGAATCCATTTCAATCTGCCCGGTTTCATCAGCTTCGAGCAAAACGATCCCAGCCGGTTGCCCCTCGGCATTCTTGCTTTCAAATCCAGCCATCGTCGCCGTCGCGAAGTTGGTTCCGTGAGCTGAACGCGGAATCAGCACGATGTCGCGGCCGGTCTCGCCACGCGAGCGGTGATAAGCTTGGAACATTTTCAGCCCAACCAATTCACCTTGCGCACCTGCAACCGGTTGAGTCGTTACCGCCGGCAAGCCGGTGATCCCCTTGAACCACTCCTGGATCTGATAAAGGATTTCCAGCGACCCTTGCGCGTCATCGATATCAGCCTGCGGATGTAGATCGGTGAATCCCGGCAGATTTGCCGTGAAATCGTTGACGTGCGGATTGTATTTCATCGTGCAGGAACCGAGCGGATAACAGCCTTCGTCAGGACTGATATTCTGCTCGCCCAACTCCGTGTAATAATCCTTCAACTCCTCCAGCGACAGATCGGGAAGACCGACTGCGTCACTTCGTAAAAAATGCTCCGGAATCGCAGGCGGTTCCTCGCTAGGCTCATACTCGATCGCGCCGAATTGCTTCGCGAAAAATGCGTAAAGTTCCTCAATATCCTCCTCGCTTTGCCAGTCCGAGAACGAAATCTTTAGGTGATTTCCTTTCGATCCCGGAATACGCGAAGAAACATTGACCCCGATGTGAAGCCCGGCTTCGCGTCCGGCAGCAATGCAATCATCCGCAGATATCGGCAGCGAAAGTACAAACTCGTTGTAAAAATATGCGTCGGGGAAAGCGAGTTCTACCCCCGAATGAGAAGTCAAGCGATCGGCCGCAGCATGAGCGCGCTCAAATCCAGCGTGACAAGCGGCAGTCATACCTTTTTCTCCACGCTGCAAAATCGCAGCTCCCGCAACCGTCGCCAAAAAAGCTTGATTGGAACAAATGTTCGATGTCGCTTTTTCCCGGCGGATATG
>DATGSL010000034.1:0-4758 GCA_035302665.1 Opitutales bacterium
CGTAAAGGTTGGAATCAGTCCTTTCGGGATCTGGAAGCCGGGCCATCCCGAAGGAATTCAAGGCACAAGCCAATACGATGTCCTCTATGCCGACCCGAAACTCTGGTTCAACGAGGGCTGGCTCGATTATATGACTCCGCAACTTTATTGGCCGATCGACCAGGCTGCCCAAAGTTATCCGCGTCTGCTCGAATGGTGGGCGAGCCAAAATACAAAAAACCGACACCTCTGGCCCGGAAATTACACCAGCCGAATCAATAATTCCAATACTTCCTGGGAGCCATCGGAGATTGTTAACCAGATCAAACTCACCCGACAACAACCGGGAGCAACCGGAAATGTCCATTTCAGCATGGCGCCCCTCATGCACAACCGGCGCAACATCAACGATGCCCTCAAGGCAGAAGTTTATTCCGAACCGGCACTTGTACCGGCGACTCCTTGGCTCGACAGCTCGACTCCAACTCAACCGCGCGCAGCTCTCCGCCGCGCACCGGGAAATATGCTCGAAATCGAATGGTCCTCTCCCGAAGGAGAAAACCTTCGCCTCTGGGCCGTCTACACGCGGACCGGCGGCAGAGATTGGAAAATGCAAATCGTTCCCGCCTACAAAACCACAAACCCGAAGCTCCGTATTCCGGCAGACGGAATCACCGATGTCGCCATCTCCGCTGTCAACCGAAACGGTGCCGAAAGCCGTCGAACGCTCCTCCGAGTCCGCTGATCATCCATTCAACTTCCTTCCAACCTACTTCCCTTTTTGCAATTCATGAAGAAACCGCTCCTTTTTTCCCTGCTCTCGATTTTGATCTTCCTTCTTGGCTCCGAAGTTCGCGCAAGCGTTGACGAAGTGCCCGAAATCCCCCGCGAATTCCGCGCTGTCTGGATCGCCACCGTCGCCAATATCGATTGGCCGTCGAATCAAAATCTCAGCACCGAAGAACAGAAAGCGGAATTGATCGAACTCCTCGATCTTGCAGCGGCGACCAACCTCAATGCGGTTATTTTTCAGGTCCGCCCGATGTTCGATGCCCTTTACCAATCCGATCTCGAACCGTGGTCGGAATATCTGACCGGCAAAATGGGCCAGGCACCTGAACCTTATTACGATCCGCTCGCATTTATTGTCGAAGAAGCCCACAAACGCGGACTCGAACTCCACGCTTGGTTCAATCCATATCGCGCGCGCTACGGAAGCGCCAAAAGCGAGATTTCCGAAAATCATGTCAGCCAAACGCATCCCGAAATTGTCCGCCAATACGGCAATTTTCTCTGGGCCGATCCGGCAGAAGAGCAGACAAAACGGATGACCCTCGATGTGATTCTCGACGTCGCCAAACGTTACGATGTCGATGGCGTTCACATCGATGACTACTTTTATCCTTATCGATCGTATGGAGGCGGTGCCGATTTTCCCGACGATGGCCCGTGGAAAGAATATCAGGAAGCCGGTGGCGATCTCTCCCGAAGCGATTGGCGGCGACAGCATGTAAATGATTTCGTCGAACGTTTTTACCGCGAGGTCAAGGAGCAGAGTCCATTGGTAAAAGTCGGAATCAGTCCTTTCGGAATCTGGCGCCCCGGTCATCCGGAAGGAATTGCAGGAATGGATCAATACGAAGCCCTTTACGCCGACGCGAAGCTTTGGCTCAACGAAGGCTGGGTCGATTATTATACGCCACAACTTTATTGGGAAATGGCTCGGGAACAACAATCGTATGTCCGCCTTCTCGAATGGTGGGTCCAGCAAAACCATGAAAACCGCCATATGTGGCCGGGCAATCACACCAATCGAATCTCGAATTCCAACTCATCTTGGGATCCGGAAGAAATCAACAATCAGATCGCCGCGACGCGTGCCCAGGAAGGCGCCACCGGAAATGTCCATTTCAGCGGACGCGCTTTCAAACGGAACCATCAAAACGTTATCGATCGCCTCCGAAGCGGTCCCTATGCCGAACAAGCTCTTGTTCCAGCTTCACCATGGCTGAAAGAAACTCCACCGGAAAAGCCGATTCTCTCACTCGAGGCGGACGATTCGTCCGGCGGATTCATTGCCAATTGGGAAAGTGGTGATTCGGAGGATCCTTTCCTTTGGGTTATTTATTTGAAGGAAAATGACGAATGGTCCTGGCAAATCCTTCCGGCAAAAAGTGACGAAAACCGAAAATTCAACGTCGGCAATGCGACCGAAATTGCCGTCTCCGCAATCGACCGCGCCGGAAACGAAAGCGAACGAACTTGGAAGGCGATTCCTTGATTTTCCAGATTTTCGCCTGAAATCCTTTCTCCGAAACTCGAAATTCCGAACATGAAAACGTTTCGCGGGATTGGGCTGATGTCGGGGACTTCTCTCGATGGCCTCGATCTCGCCTACTGTTCGTTCTCCGAAAATTCCGACGGTTCCTGGAACTACGAATTCCTGGAAACAGAAACCGTCTCTTACTCGAAGGAATGGCGCGATCGGCTCGCCACGGTGCAAACGGCCTCCGCCGAAGTTTACGCACAAACCGACGCCGAATATGGTGAACTCCTCGGATCGATTTTAAATGATTTCATCCATGTTCGTAAAATCGATCCCGATTTCGCCGCTTCCCACGGACATACCATCTTTCACCAGCCGGAGAAAAAATTCACAGCTCAGATCGGCGATGGCGAAACGATGGCCGCCCATCTGCCCTGTCCACTTGTGACAAACTTTCGGTCGCGCGACCTGGCCCTTGGCGGACAAGGAGCACCGCTCGTTCCTTTTGGCGAAAAACATCTTTTCCCGGACTGCCAGCTTTTTCTCAATCTCGGAGGATTCGCAAATATCGCCTTCCGCGGCATCGCCTACGATGTTTCTCCGTGCAATTTCGCCTTGAACCAAATTGTCCGGGAGCACGATTCGCAACTCGAATTCGATCCGGACGGGAAAATCGCCCGATCGGGCAGCTGCAATCAAGCCGTTTTGACAAAGCTAAATGCGCTGCCCTATTACGCCGAGCCGCCCCCAAAATCCCTTGGTCGCGAATGGTTTGAGGAACATTTTCTTCCGATTTTAAGAGAAGAACAAACTCTCTCGGCGCCCGATCTGCTGAGCACACTGACTCATCATATCGCTTCGCAGATAGAGCGGGCCGTCGCCGCTACCGAACCTCGGAACACCGAAATTCTCATTACCGGCGGTGGCTTTAAAAATAAATTTCTCGCCGAATTGCTGAAGGAAAAATTGCAGAAATTCGGCATCACTTTTTACTCGGGAAATACGGAACAACTCGTCGATTACAAAGAGGCGTTGATTTTCGCATTTCTCGGACTTCACACTCTCCTCGCCCGGACAAATATTCTCGCCTCCGCGACCGGCGCCATCCGACCATCCGTTTCCGGAAGTATTCATTTGCCCGATCTAATTAAGAACGGCCATCCGCTCCTTCCTTTTTGCTGACCATAAAAATGGACTTTCGGCCGATTCAAAGAGCTTTTCCCACGATTCGAGCTAGCCAATTTCATCCAATTCATCATTCTTTTTCACCTATGAAGCCGCGTTTTTTCCTTCTATCACTTCTCCTTTCAATCGCAGCCATCCTACCCTCAACGGCCATGGATATCCCATCCGAGTTCAAACGGGGCGGATTTGCGATTGGTTGCCAGGCCTACACCTTCCGGAATTTCACGGCCTTCGAGGCGATCGAAAAAACGGCGCAGGCTGGCGGACGCGTCATCGAGTTCTACCCGGGCCAATCGTTCAGCCCAGCCGAACCCGATCTGCGTTGGAATCACAACGCAACCGACGAAATGATCGCAAAAATCGAAGAACAGTTGGCTCGTTTTAACGTAAAAGCGATCAACTACGGGGTCGTCGGTATCCCGGTAAACGAAGATGAAGCGCGCAAAATTTTTGAGTTTGCGAAACGTCTCGGAATTCAGGGAATCACAACCGAATCCGAAAACGCTCTCGATACGATCGAAAAACTCGTGAAGGAATACGACATCAAAGTCGCTTTTCACAACCACCCGCGCCGTTCCGACAATCCAAACTACAAAATGTGGGACCCGAATCATATACGGGAACTCCTCGACGGCCGGGACGAGCGGATCGGAGCTTGTGCCGATACCGGTCACTGGATGCGCTCCGGGCTCGATCCGATCAAATCGCTTCGCATCCTCGAAGGCCGCATTGTCAGTCTCCATCTCAAAGATCGAAACGATCCCGAAAAAGGCCACGACGTCGTTCTCGGAACCGGTGCCGGTCAGATCCCTGAAGTTCTCGAAGAACTGCGTAGGCAGAATTTTTCCGGAAATATCTCGGTGGAATACGAATACAACTGGGATGATTCTGTGCCGGATGTCGCGCAGAGCATCGGCTTTATCGACGGTTATGGAACGGCTCGCGGATGGGAATAATCGGAGAAACAAATACTTTCGGAGCCGATTCCGCCGGACTTTTCCTTCTCATCGATGCAGCAGGTCCGCTTGTGCAAACCGCGCTTTGGAGCGATGGCGCCTGGCTTCGCTGGATCGGCTCGCGTGAAGAGGCCGGTCGAAGCGTTTTTGCCGGCGTTCAGGAGATTTTTAGATCCGAAGGAATCTCCCTCAAAAACCTAAGCGGCTTTTTCTTTTGCGAAGGCCCCGGCTCGATGCTTGGAGTTCGGATTGCCGCTATGGCGATCCGCGGATGGCAAACCATGCTCGACAATCCCCTTCCCATTTTCGCCTACAATAGCCACGCACTTCTCGCCCGAATCTTACTCGCCGATTCGGTCTCACCGCCGTTTC
>DATGSL010000035.1:0-5453 GCA_035302665.1 Opitutales bacterium
TTGAAAATGGCGGAGAGGGTGGGATTCGAACCCACGGTACCTTGCGGTACACTTGATTTCCAATCAAGCACGATCGGCCACTCTGTCACCTCTCCTTGAAAATCAAACTGACAATCGATAGGCTATTCTCGTCTCCGTCAACGCGAAAATCATTTTTCAAAAAAGGAACTTTCATTTTCACCTGAATGCAGTTCGATTTTTAAAAACCTCCTTGCGTGCGAAGCCTCGATTCCTAAGGTGGAATCTTTCCGCTTTGCGCGGACAATTTGAGAATCATTTTAACGACCGCAACGATGGCCGCCGAAACAAGAGAAATAGCCTACAACAGCAAAATTGAGGGAGAAGTAATCGTCTCCCGGGCGGATGCCGTAATCAACTGGATCCGATCAAATTCCATGTGGCCGATGCCGATGGGTCTCGCTTGTTGCGCCATCGAATTGATGGCCACGGCGGCTTCCCGGTTCGATATCAGCCGTTTTGGTGCGGAGGTGATGCGGTTTTCGCCGCGCCAGTCGGATGTGATGATCGTCGCCGGCACGGTGACTTATAAGATGGCAGGGGCTGTTCGCCGGATTTACGACCAGATGGCGGAGCCGAAGTGGGTGATCGCGATGGGTGCCTGTGCCTCAACCGGCGGGATGTATCGTTCTTATGCCGTTTTGCAGGGAGTTGATCGGATTGTTCCGGTCGATGTTTATATCAGTGGCTGTCCGCCGCGCCCGGAGGCGCTTCTCGATGGTTTGATGAAATTGCAGGCGAAGGTCAGGAATGAGGCTTCGAGCGAACAACTTCTCTCCGAACGAACTTGATGAGCGAACAACTTCTCTCCACTTTGCAGAATAAGTTTCCGGAAATCCAGACCCGGGCGAGCTCCGATTTTCCGGCTTTCAATATTTCGGCAAAAGATTTGCCGGCTGTTGCGAAGTTTGTTCGCGATGAGTTGAAATACGATTTGTTGTCGGATATTTCGGGGGTCGATTGGGACGATGAGGAGCCGCGTTTCAGTGTTGTTTATAATCTGACTTCGACGGTTCATCATAAATACCTGCGTTTAGTGGTCGATTGCGCCGATGATGAGGCGCCAAAGGTTCCGTCGGTGGTGTCGATTTGGCCGGCGGCCGATTGGCATGAGCGGGAGACATTTGACATGTTCGGGATCCGGTTTGCGGGTCATCCGGACTTGAGGCGGATTCTGATGTGGGATGAATATCCGTATCATCCGTTGCGAAAGGATTTTCCGCTTGCGGGTATCGAAACGGATTTGCCGGATGGCGAAGTGGGTGAGAAGACCGGTGCTAATTTGACCTCTGCGCCGATGATGGGTGGACCTTTTGTTGCGAAGCCTGGGATTCATGTGAGTGAGGATGAGCCGCGGGCGAAAGATGAGAGTTGGACGGAGAGGAAGCCGAAACCGCGGAAATGAGACGGCCGATTGGAAGAGCGGAGCCATGGGCCGGTTCGAATGATTTATAGAGAATGGAACGAGAAATTTCATACGGGGATGTTCTTCAGCGGACTTCCAAATACGAGGCGGAGCTAGATACCGAGAAACTGTCTCTGAACGTCGGTCCGTCGCATCCGTCGACGCACGGGGTGCTGCGGCTGATTCTCGATCTTGATGGAGAGATCGTCACACGATGCGAACCGGTAATCGGCTATCTTCACCGCGGTGATGAGAAAATCGCGGAGAATATGACTTACAATCAGTTTGTTCCGTTTACGGATCGGCTCGATTATCTTGCGCCGCTGGCGAACAACGTCACTTATGCGCT
This sequence comes from Opitutales bacterium, assembly GCA_035302665.1. Taxonomy (GTDB): domain Bacteria; phylum Verrucomicrobiota; class Verrucomicrobiia; order Opitutales; family T3Sed10-336; genus DATGSL01. Next base: position 1,773 of record DATGSL010000035.1, read on the forward strand.
CGCGGTTGAGAAGTTGGCGAATTTGGAGGTGCCGCCGCGTTGTCAGGCGATCCGGGTGTTGATTTCTGAGTTGGCTCGGATTTCGTCTCATTTGTTGGGAGTTGGGGTTTTCGCAATGGATGTCGGCGCGATGACCGTTTTTCTCTACACCTTTACCGAGCGGGAAAAACTTTACTCCCTTTTTGAGGAACTGACCGGTGCGCGATTTACGACGAGTTATACGCGGATCGGCGGGGTGACACGCGATATTCCGGAGGGTTGGCTAAAGCGGGTCGACGACTTTTGTGATGAGGTTTTGCCGGTTCTCGATGATATTGAGAAGTTGCTGACGCGCAATCGGATCTGGATCGATCGGACCGAGGGGATCGGAGAGATTTCGAAGGAAGATGCGATCGCCTATGGACTGACTGGGCCGAATCTGCGGGCTTCGGGAGTCGCGGCCGATTTGCGGAAGGATAATCCTTACAGCGGCTACGAGAATTACGAATTCGACATTCCGGTCGGGACGCGTGGAGATTGTTACGACCGGTATTTGGTCCGGATCGAGGAGCTTCGTCAAAGTGTCCGGATCGTCCGGCAGATCACTTCGAATATGCCCGACGGTCCTTGGTATGCGGAGGAGGCGAAGAAAATTTACGCACCGCCGAAAGAGAAAATTCTCACGAGCATGGAGGAGTTGATCCAGAACTTCGTGATCGTGACTCAGGGGCCGTTGATGCCGCCGGGTGAAGTTTATTTTGAGGCGGAGAATCCGAAAGGGGCACTCGGGTTTTTCATTATTTCAAAGGGTGGCGGTGTTCCGTATCGTCTGAAGATCCGCGGCCCTTCTTTTTGTAATTTGAGCATTCTGCCGAAGGTGGCGGTCGGTTCGATGATTTCGGACTTGGTATCGATTCTCGGCAGCCTCGATTTTGTCATGGGAGAATGCGACCGCTGAGGAATTGTCCGATATGAATCTGAGCGAAGAGACACTAAAGAAGATCGAGGAAGCGATTGCGAAGTTTCCGCAAAAGCGGAGTGCTGCCTTGCCGATGTTGCATCTGGTGCAGGAGGAGCAAGGTTACATTTCGGATGAAGCGATGCACTGGATCGCGGGAAAACTCGATCTGGAGCCGATCAATATCCTGGAGCTGGTGACCTTTTACCCGCATTTCCGGCAAAAACCGATCGGGAGGCGTTTGATCCGGGTTTGCCGGACTTTGTCGTGTGCTCTGCTCGGATCGGAGGAAGTCTGCGAAGGCTTTAAAAAGGAGTTTGATTGTGAGCTCAACGAGGTTTCGCCCGGCGGTGATGCGACGATCCAGTATGTCGAATGTCTTGCGGCGTGCAATTCCGCGCCGGTTGTGATGGTTGACGACGAACTTCACGAAAATGTTGACGAGGGGAAGATAAAGGAAATTGCTCAGAAAATTAAATCGGAGACCTAAGTTGTTGATGCTCCGAAACAGTCGCGATGAGGCGAGATCCGCTGCCCGGAAGCTCTTCGTTTTCGCCTTGATTGCAGTTTTTTAATCGATTTTGACCATGGCCGTTCAGGAAAGAAGAATGATTCTCAAGTATGTCGATGAACCCGGTTACACGACCGATATCGACTGCTACCTTCGTCACGGCGGTTACGAAGTGTTAAAAAAGGCTTTGCAGGAAAAGCCGGAGGACCTTTGCGAGGAGGTATCGAAGGCAAATATCCGCGGACGTGGCGGTGCCGGATTTCCCTGCGGCACCAAATGGCGGTTTCTCGACCGGAAGTCGGGCAAACCGATTTATCTGATCTGCAATGCCGACGAAGCCGAACCGGGCACTTTTAAGGATCGTCAGATTATTCATAAAGATCCGCATCAGCTGATCGAAGGCATTCTTGTATCGAGCTTTGCGATTCAGGCTAAGGCAGCCTTTATCTACATCCGCGGCGAGATGCCCGAAGGGGCAAAGATCCTCGAACGCGCGATCGAGGAAGCCCGGGAGAAAAATTTCCTTGGAGAAAATATCCTCGGTTCCGGGTACTCGTGCGATATTCATGTTTATCGAGGAGCCGGAGCTTACATCTGCGGGGAGGAAACCGGTCTGATCGAATCTCTCGAAGGGAAGCGGGCATATCCGCGGATCAAACCACCTTATTTTCCCGCTGTCCTCGGGCTTTATCAGTGTCCGACGGCCGTCAACAACGTCGAAACGCTCTGTCACGTGAAGCATGCGATCGACATGGGCGGCGATGAATACGCGAAGATCGGAACGCCGAATAACACTGGCACCCGGATCCTCTGTGTTTCGGGACATGTGCAGAAACCTGGCTATTACGAGTTTGAGTGCGGAGCCATCACGATGGGAGAGCTGATTTACGATGTCTGCGGCGGTATGCGCCCCGGACGGACGTTAAAAGCAATTATTCCTGGAGGTTCCTCGGCAAAAGTTTTGCGGGCCGATGAGCGATTCCAGGGAAAAACCCGCGACGGGAAGGATTTTGATTGGGGCATCGAAGATATCCCGATCGATTTTGACAGTCTGGCTGCCGTCGGATCGATGGCCGGTTCGGGCGGCGTCATCGTGATGGATGACAGCACCGATATTCTCAAGGCGCTGGCGAACATCAATTACTTTTACGGACATGAAAGCTGTGGCCAGTGCACTCCTTGCCGCGAAGGAAGTTTGTGGATGCAGAAAATTACCACCCGCATGGTGAACGGGCAGGCACGGCGGGAGGATATTGATTTACTCGAATCGGTTGCCGGTCAGATCGAAGGCCGCACGATCTGTGCATTTGGGGAAGCTTGTGCCTGGCCGACGCAAAGTTTTGTTTCGAAATTCCGTAATGAGTTCCTCGAAATCGCGGATAAGCAGGCGGAGAGTAAGGGAAGGTAGTTTGAATAGAAATGAGCGAGGAAAATTTAATCAAAGTAGTCGTCGATGATCAGGAAGTTCTGGTTCCACCGGGAACCAACATGATCGAGGCGGCGGCAAAATTGGGAATTGAGATCCCGCACTATTGCTACCATCCGAAGCTAAGCGTCGTCGGCAACTGCCGTATGTGCTTGGTCGAAATGGGGATGCCGATGAAGGACCGCGCGACGGGAGAGCCGGTTCTTGACGAAAATGGCGTTCAGAAAATCGGGTGGATGCCGCGTCCAGCGATCGCTTGCGCGACCAACGCCGTTCCTGGGATCCATATCCGGACGAAGACCCAGCTCGTCAAGGATTGTCAGAACGGAGTGATGGAATTTCTTCTGATCAACCACCCGCTCGACTGTCCGATTTGCGATGAAGCAGGGCAATGCAACCTGCAGGAATTTGCGATTGATTACGGCCGCGGTTACAGCCGGTTTATCGAGCAAAAAGTGGTGAAGCCGAAGCGGACGCTTCTCGGACCGCGGGTGATGCTCGACGACGAGCGCTGCATCCTTTGCTCGCGCTGCATTCGCTTCTGTAAGGAAATCGTCGATGACGATGTTCTCGGTTTTACCGATCGCGGAAGTTACACGACCTTAAGCAGTTATCCGGGAAAACAGCTCGATAACAATTATTCGCTCAACACGGTCGACATCTGCCCAGTCGGCGCGCTTACGAGCACCGATTTCCGTTTCAAAATGCGGGTTTGGTTTTTGAAGGAAACCCGCAGCATTTGCACGGAGAGCAGTGTGGGCGTCAATACGATGGTCGGCAGCCGGGAAGGGAAGATTTATCGGATCA
>DATGSL010000036.1:0-2046 GCA_035302665.1 Opitutales bacterium
ATGTGTGAAAGCAGCTCCTGGCTCATTTCACCAAAAACTTGAAAAACTTCGATTAGCGACGCGGTACGTCCGCCATGAACACGGGCCACCCTTTCCGACATCGCAAAGAGACGCGGCAATTCGTCCCGAAGAAATCGGTGATGTTTTTCAACAATATATTCACAGAGCTGATCGGCTGGTAGCAGAGCCGGATTTTCCCCATCGTCCGGTTTCCCGGCCAACTCGTCCTCCAGATCCTTCACGATCGCCGCAGGATCGATCTTCTGTCGCTCACATGCCTGACGGAGCGTCCGGGTGCCTTGGCAACAAAAATCGATCTTGTGGGTCTGGAAGATCCGCGAACGGTTCGGGCGTTCCGCTACAAGCTCCCCGACTCCACGGTCGAGAAGCGGGGTTCCTTTGGGCGAAAACTCAATCGGTGCATGACTCATGATCAATCACATTTCCCCAGCAGAAAGCCGAAATCAAGAGGAAGAACTCCGGATTTGAGCCATTCTTGATCCAGGTCAAGAAGCGAGACCGCGAAATCAGATTCTTGATCGAAAAAATCGCCCAACGTCCGAAGGCAGCTGCCTGCTTCGTTCCCGTTTTTCCCTACTTCAAATTCTAAAACGAGAATTCCGGACCTTTAATTCAGGAATTCAGCCCATTCTTGATCCAGATCAACTACAGCAAAAGCCAAGTGCTTTAGAATTGAACCGTTAACAAAACGGCCGATTCAAAACTTCGGCCCAACACGAAAGGAGATATCAAAATGAAATTACTGAAAAGAACACTCATCGCGGGAGCCGCTTCCGCAGCTGTCCCATTCCTTACCGTTTCGCTCCATGCGCATTGCGACTCGGTCGACGGTCCGGTGATTCAGGAGGCACAGGCGGCACTCCAGGCCGGCGAGGTCGATTCGCTCCTGAAGTGGGTGGAACCCGAATTTGAAACAGAGATCATCAACGCCTTCGAGCGGGCGACGACCGTCGCACAGGAAGCTCCGGCAGCGAAGGACCTCGCGGAACAATGGTTTCTCGAAACCCTGATTCGGCGTCACCGCGAAGGCGAAGGCGCTTCCTACACCGGAATCAAACCGGCCGGACAAATCGATCCCGCGATCCGTCATGCCGACCATGCGCTGGAGACGGGTGCGCTCGGAGATCTTGCCGAACATATCAGCCACACGGTTGCTCAGGAGATTGAAAAACGTTTCGCAGAAGCGAACAAGCTTCGTGAAACCGCCTCCGAAAGTCCCGAAGCCGGACGGGAGTTCGTGGCAGCCTACGTCGATTACATCCACTTTATCGAAGGCCTTCAGCTTCTCGTCCAAAATGAGATGCACCATCACTAAAAAATATTGAACAAACTGGTTGTCCGGAGTTGTTTAGCATCGTTAAAGAAATTTTTTTCTACCAAATGATGCCGATTGTGCGTAAAACCCATTCAGCAAATCATGGGATATATTCAAGATACTATTGCACGCCTTCAGAAAAGCAGCCCCGGACAATCAGAGTTTTACCAAGCTGCGGAGAAAGTCCTCGTCTCCTTGCAGGTCGAATTAAACATGCACGGTCGCTACGCGCAGCACGGAATCATCGAGCGGCTCGTCGAACCGGATAAAATGATCACCTTCCGCGTCACTTGGATGGACGATAAGGGAAAGGTCCACGTCAATACAGGTTATCGCGTTCAATTCAATTCCGCGCTCGGCCCCTACAAAGGCGGATTGCGCTTTCACCCCAGTGTCACCCCGGGAGTCATCAAATTTCTCGGCTTCGAACAAATTTTTAAAAACGCACTTACCGGACTCTCTCTCGGTGCCGGAAAGGGCGGTTCCGATTTCGACCCGAAAGGTCGCTCCGAAACGGAAATCATGCGCTTCTGCCAGGCCTTTATGCTCGAACTCTACCGACATATCGGAGCGACGATCGACGTTCCAGCCGGCGACATCGGTGTCGGCGTCCGCGAGATCGGCTACCTTTTCGGAGCTTATCGACGCCTCACCCGCCGCTTCGAAGGCACAATTACGGGAAAAGGCATCGACTGGGGCGGTTCACTCGG
>DATGSL010000037.1:0-3571 GCA_035302665.1 Opitutales bacterium
GCGTTTTCTCGAGCACCAACCTTTATTACGTGTTGGTAAATATGGGAATCGATGCGCTTTTCGTCTGCGGAGTTTATACGAATGAATGTGTCGATTCAACGATCCGCACCGCTTGCGACCTCGGTTTCCACGTAACGATGATCCACGATTGCTGCGCAACGGTGACGCCTGAGCTTCACCAGGCGACGATTGCCACTCTTCGCGATCGCTATGCCCGGGTGATCGATACCGAGCAGGCGCTTGATGAGATCGATCGGAATGCCAAAGAAAAAGGAAAGCGAAAAGCAACCACGGGACGGGCGGAGGAGCGGCGAACCGGCTGATCAGGCCGATTTTCTGCGCTCAGTTTCAACAGCTTCCCGGATAGCAGCTTCAATCGCGTTCGCGTTGATGCCATACATTTCCATCAATTCGTCGGCGGGACCGGAGCGCGGAAGTCCATTGACCGCAAGTTTTCGGAAAAAAGAAAGAGGAAATCCGGCAAGAGAAGCGAGAATGGCGTCACCGAGACCGCCTTCCGGATAGTGATCTTCGACCGTGATAATCGCATCGGTTTCCTGCGCGGCTTTTAAAATCGTCGCATGGTCGATCGGTTTTACTGAGTAGAGATCGACGACCCGCACCGCAACACCTTCATTTTCGAGTCGATTCGCCGCTTCGAGTGCTTCGTGGATCGTTACGCCGGCGGTTAAAACGGTGACGCGATCGCTGACCGACGACCGCAAGGTGTGGCTGCCGCCGATTGTGAACGTTTCTCCTGCGGAATAGATGACGGGAGTTCCAGGACGCGCGGTGCGGAGGTAGACAATTCCTCGATTCGCCACGGCCAGTTCCGCACAACGTTCGGTCGCAACGGCATCGCCAGGATAAAGGATAATCGAATCGGGGATCGTCCGGAAAAAGGCGAGATCTTCGAGTCCCATTTGCGAAGGGCCATCTTCTCCGATCGAGATTCCCGCGTGTGAGCCGCAGAATTTGATATTCGCACGCGAGATACCGGCCATCCGGATTTGGTCGCAGGCGCGGCTTAGAAAGCAGGCAAAAGTGGAAACAAACGGGATTTTACCAACTGCGCTGATGCCCATTGCCATGCCGACCATGTTTTGTTCGGCAATATAGCTTTCGATAAAACGTTCAGGAAACTTGTCGCCAAATTCTTCCGAGTAGGTTGAGTTTTTTACTTCTCCATCGAATGCAACGATTTGGGGAATCTCCTTTCCGATCTTAAGCAAGGCGTTTCCGTAGGCTTTTCGGGTGGCAAGACTTTCGCCGATTCCGTATTCGGGCGGCGGCCAGGCGTCGGATCGATGGGATGAGGCGGAAGACTTTTTAGGAGAACCTTCCGGCGGCAATAGCTTCAATTCGACTTCGAGATCTGGATAACCGACCTCTTCGAGAGCGGCTTCGAGTTTATCGCTCGGAATCGGTTTCCCATGATGTCCGGGAGCGTTTTCCAAATCGCTGACACCTTTTCCTTTGATCGTGTGGGCGATAATCGCTGTCGGCCCATCCCGGAAATCGCGCGCTTCGGAATAAGCTTGAAGGACCGCTTCGATATCGTGGCCGTCGATTTCGCGGGTATGCCAACCGAAGCTCCGAAAACGGTCGGCGTAGATCCCGGTATTTTCTCCGTACATCGTCTTTCCGGTTTGGCCGAGCGAATTGACGTCGACAATCGCTGTCAGATTCGGAATTCGGCGATGGCTCGCCAGCATGATCGCTTCCCAGACCGAACCTTCTGCGATTTCGCCATCGCCGAGCAGAACGTAGATGTGATTCTCGATTCGATCGATTTTCGCGCCGATCGCCATTCCGAGGCCGGCGGAAAGTCCTTGTCCGAGCGAGCCGGTAGCGACGTCGACCCACGGAGCCAAAGGTGTCGGATGACCTTCTAAAATGCTGTCGATTTGCCGGAGCGTTTTTAGTTTTTCGAGTGAAAATGCGCCCGCTTCACCGAGAGCGGCCCAAAGAATCGGGGCTGCGTGACCTTTTGAGAGAACAAAACGGTCGTTATCGATCCGGTTCGGATTTTCGAGATCATAGCGGAGAAAATGGAAGAAGAGAGCGGAGACCAATTCTGCACAGGACATGCACGAGGTCGGATGTCCCGAACCGGCTGCCGAGGTGGCGACGATCGAGTGATAACGCAGTCGGTCGGCCATCGATCGGAGTGCGCGAACTTTTTGTTGAGGAATTTCCATCTGATAAACTACTCACCTTGTTGGCGAATGTCTCGCATGACTTCAGGCCGAGTGGCCAAATCCGGAAAATCCGGATGTTTTTCAGAGGTTTTACCGGAACGGGTGAACGAAATTCATTGAATGAAAACAAGTTCGAGTTATGATCAGTGTTTTACCGACCAACTATGTCATTTAAAATTCATTTCCGCCCGAAACTACTTGATACACTTTCCGGTTATGGAAAGCAGGATTTTCAAACGGATCTCATTGCGGGAATCACAGTCGGTATCGTAGCGCTCCCGCTGGCGATGGCCTTCGGAATCGCTTCGGGTGCGACTCCGGAATCAGGACTTTTCACCGCTGTGATCGCCGGTTTTATCATTTCGGCCTTCGGAGGATCGCGTGTGCAGATCGGTGGCCCGACCGGTGCATTCATCGTAGTGATCTTTACGATCATCGCCGATTATGGGTTTGCGGATTTGCTTTTATGCACGCTGATGGCCGGCGGGATGCTCTTTTTAATGGGTCTCTTCCGGCTCGGGGGAATTATCAAATATGTGCCCTATCCGGTCATCGCCGGTTTTACGAGTGGCATCGCTGTTTTGATTTTTGTGACGCAAATTCCCGATTTCCTTGGCTTGCAGGTGGAAGAGATGCCGGCTCCCTTTTTTGATAAAATGGTCGTGGTTTGGAATCACCTGAGCACTTTCCATCTGCCGGCGGTTTTGGTGGCGACCATTTCGCTGATTCTGATTTTTCGGTGGCCGAAGAAATGGGCTGATAAAGTTCCCGGAATGATCGTCGCGCTGATCCTCGGAACGATTGTCGTCACACTTTTCAATATCCCGATGGAGACGATCGGAAGCCGGTTTGGCGGAATTCCTCAAGGATTGCCGAAATTTACAATGCTGGAGATATCGGTGGAAAAACTGAAGGTGCTTTTCCAACCGGCTCTTGCGATCGCGCTTCTCGGCGGGATCGAGTCGCTTCTTTCCGCCGCCGTAGCCGATGGGATGATTGAGGATCGCCACGACTCGAATCAGGAACTGATGGCCCAAGGATTGGCCAACATAGCCGTTCCGTTTTTTGGCGGAATTCCTGCGACAGGGGCGATCGCGCGAACGGCTACGAATGTCAAAAATGGCGGAAAAACGCCGCTGGCCGGGATCGTGCATGCGATCACGCTTCTGATCATTGTTCTGGTCGCCGCTCCGCTGGTGAAATATGTGCCGTTGGCTTGTCTGAGCGCCGTTCTGATGGTGGTCGCTTTCAACATGGGAGAATGGCATCATTTCCGCCGTTTGCCGACCTGGCCGCGCGGGGATGCGATTGTTTTCCTTCTCGTTTTTTCCCTGACGGTTCTTTTTGACATCGTTTTTGCGATCGAGGCC
>DATGSL010000038.1:0-2525 GCA_035302665.1 Opitutales bacterium
AAAACAAGAACCGGCACAATATCGTCCCCGCGCTCAAGAAGAACAGCTCCCATGTTTTCCGTCAGCGAAACTCCTTCAAGCATCGGATCTCCCAACATACCGCCGATCATGAACGGCAGCGCTTCCGTTTGCGGACCGGGAACAATTTTCCGCGCAACTCCCACAATCTGTTCGCTCAAAACCTTCGGCGCGGGCGCACGGAGAACCCCCAGAACTACCTCTTTCTCCACCGAATCGACCTCCGGGCTCTCAGCAAAAACCGGGGATGCGAGAGCGGCTGAGGCCACCAAAATCGCGCCGAGAGCGAGACGTCGGCTTCGGACCGCGGCGCTATGAAACGGAAGATAGGGAGTCGGTAGCTTTCTTTTCATAAGAGATCGTTTACAGGAACCTTACAGATCTGTAAAATTAAAAGCTATCAGTTAGTCCGCCAATCGAAGGCGCCGAAATCCTCATCTTTCCCCCAAACACTGCCATCTTCTTTTTCATGCAACGGATCGTTCAGCCGGAGATTCTAGACAGCCTTCATCCAAACGATCCCGACGCCATCGCCAGTCGCCGCGATCTCCGCCTGATCAATAAAATCATGGGAAACGAGAAGTGGATCGCCAAAAAACTCTTTTCCTCCCTAAAACCAAACGACCGGATTCTCGAAATCGGCGCGGGAAGTGGCGATTTAGGTCGTTTTTTACAAAAAAAAAGCAGCCAAAAACCGCTCGATTATTGCGGACTCGACCTCGCTCCCCGCCCGGCCGATTGGCCCGCTGACTGGCAATGGTTTCAGGACGATTTGACGAAATTTAACCGCTTCGGCGATTTCACGATCTTGCTCGCGAATCTTATTCTGCACCATTTTGAAAATGACGATCTGGCGGAACTCGGTAAAAAAATCACTCATTCCAATCTGCGGCTGATCGTCGCCTGCGAACCGGCGCGCTTTCCACTTCACCGATGGCAACTCCACCTTCTCCGACCGTTCAAGCTCAATCGTGTCACACTGCACGATGGCCAAATCAGTATCCGTGCCGGTTTTCGCACCGAGGAGCTGCCGAAATTTCTCGGTTTACGAAAATTAGATTGGCAGTCGGAGACCAGCTGCACCTTCCTGGGCGCGATGCGGATGGTCGCGCGGAGAAACGAAAAACCTGCAAGATGAAACCGATTCAGATTTGCGGCGGCGGACTTGCGGGATTGACGCTCGGAATTCTTCTTCGGCAAGCGGCGGTCCCGGTCAGAGTGACGGAAGCGGGACAATATCCGCGCCATCGTGTCTGCGGCGAATTCATCAGCGGCGCCGGCCAACAGATTTTGCAAAAAATCGATCCAGGAAACATCCTTGCGAACGCGGCGACCAATCGCTCAACAGCCTGGTTTGCCCGATCGCGGCTCGTTCGGGAAGCCGATTTGCCTATTCCCGCAACCGGCCTCTCCCGTTTTCAACTCGACGCCCGGCTGGCTAATCGGTTTCAAAAAATCGGCGGAGAACTAATCACCGGGAAAAGGCTCCGTTCGCTCCCCGATACCGAAGGTTCGGTTCTCGCCTGCGGTCGAGCGGGAACGGATCGCGCCTGGATCGGCTTGAAACTCCATTGTCGCGATTTAAACCAAAAACACGACCTGTCGATGCACCTCGGAACGAACGGATATGTCGGAGTTTCTCGTATCGAAAACGATCGCTGGAATGTCTGCGGCCTTTTCCGATTGCGCCGCGACATTTCTCCCGGAAAACAAAAAATGCTGACCGCCTACCTCCGTGCCAACGATCTCCACTTTCTCGCAGAATCGATCGAAAGTTCTGATATCGACCCGCTTTCCGTCAGCGCCACCACCCGCCTGCAATTCGGCAGAGGAAAATGGCCGCCCGGAGCCATCTCTCTCGGCGATACAGCCGCAGCAATTCCTCCTTTTGCCGGAAACGGAATGTCGATCGCCTTCGAAAGCGCGGAACTCGCTTTTCCCGAACTGCTCGCGTATGCAAGCGGCGAAAAAAACTGGACGGATACCCGATACAATCTGAAGAAATCCATCCGGAAAAAATTTTCTTCCCGCCTGCGAGCCGCCCGTTTTCTGCACCCATTTCTACTTCAAAAGCGTCTGCAACCGACCGGAACCGCGATCCTTTCAATGCGTATCCTCCCTTTCCATCTCCTTTACAACGTGCTACGATAATCGGTTGCCATGCATCTTGAAGCCCTGACCACCGCCACCCCTCGCCACAGTTTCACCCAACGCGAATGCTGGGATTTCATCCGCGACTCCGATGTTGGAGAAAAACTGAAAGACCGATCGCTAAAAATTCTCCAAAAAGTTCTTCTCAATGACAACGGCATCGAAAAACGCCATTTTGCACTCCACGATCTCGAAAAGATTTTCGACTACGACGCAAACTTCCTCTCAGCCGCCTTTGAGCGCGAAGCTCCTCTTCTCGCCGCACGGGCGCTCGAAGAAGCTCTGGAGAAAGCCCGACGTCTTCCGATCGAAATCGACGCCCTTTTCATCTGCACCTGCACCGGCTATCTTTGTCC
>DATGSL010000039.1:0-10929 GCA_035302665.1 Opitutales bacterium
CTTGCTGTTCGGCTAACGGTTCCGGTCATCAAGGCCCGTAAGAGAACTCTCATCTCTTCAGTCACTTCGCGTATTGCTTTCGCTACTCGCTTGACAGCGCCGCCATGGCGCTGCGCGCCATGCCCGGCGCACACAAAAAAAGCCTCCCTCGATCTGAGGAAGGCTTTTGAGAAGGAAACGTCTGTCAAATTATGGAGTCGGCGTAAACTGAGGCATCACCTGCTGCTGCGCGGGAGCTTCCATAACTTCGATCAACTCGACTTCAAAAACAAGAGCGGATCCTGGCGGAATCGAAGGCGGACCTTGATCTCCGTAAGCGAGATCAGCGGGAATGTAGAGGGTGATTTTCCCACCTTCCTGGATTTGTTGAACGCCCATCCGCATTCCGGCAATCACGTTTGTCAGAGAGAACTCAGCCGGCTCATTTCTTTCGTAAGAGCTGTCAAAGACCGTTCCGTCCAACAGACGACCTTCATAATGGAGCCGCACCATCGAATCGTCGTCCGGTGTCTCTCCGTCTCCTTGTTTCTCGATCTCGTAAAAAAGTCCTTCCGAAGTGCTTTCGACGCCCTCTTTCTCTTTCAGTTCACTGAAAAATTCTTCGGCCTTTTCACGATTTTCCGCTCCTTTTCTCTCGGCGACTTCTGCTTGGCGTTGACCGAGATACGCCTGAAGTTGCGGCATGACATTGTTGAGATCGCTCGGAATGGCTTCACCCGACTGGGCGCGCTTCAGTCCTTTCAGAAAAACTTCGAACTCCTCAGCAGAAAGCTCGAAATCGCGAACCCCGCTCTGCATCCCAACGATAAAACCATAGGTTTCAATAATTTCCTCCGGATCGAGTTGCGGACCGGACGGCATGCCAGGGATCGCTTGCTGGCCCGGTGCGGGCTGTGCATTTACAGATAGCGCCGAAGCCAAAAAGGCAACGAAAGCTAGCCGGTTTTTGAATTTCGATAGGTTTTTTATCATAATTAGAATACCGGCTACCCTCTTAACCTCTTTCCAGAATCGCAACCCGAATCGGGAAATTTTTAATACAAAAGGTTTTCCCCTTACCTCTTTTTAAAAAACCTAACAGACGAGATTAAGAAATTTCCGATTTCTCAACCCGATTTCTTCACCAAACCGCTCCGCTCAAGAAGTGCGTTCAAATCAGGATCGCGCCCCATGAAATCGCGATAGAGAACGGCCGGTTCCTCGGAGTTTCCACGGCTGAGAATTTTTTCAACGAATTCGCGACCGACGATCGGACTGAAGAGACCCTCTTTCTGAAACCGCGTAAAAGCATCCGTATCAAGAACCTCTGCCCACTTGTAGGAATAATATCCGGCCGCATAACCGGTCGAACTTCCAAAAAGATGCGAAAAACGCCGCACGATGGTCGGCGATTCCGTTTTCGTCCGCGGCATGTAATCTTCGATAAGATTCCTAACTTCCACCTCCAGATCCTTCCCTTCAAATTTCTTATAATGGAAGTGCAGCTCGAGATCGAGTTTCGCGAACGAAAGCTGCCGCATCATCGCCGAGGCCGCTCGATAATGACGGGCAGCTGTCATCTTCTGAAAAAGCTCCTCCGGAATCGCCGCTCCCGTTTCATGATGACGGGCAAAAAGATCGAGACTTTCGCGCTCCCAGCACCAGTTTTCCATGATCTGCGACGGCAGTTCCACGAAATCCCACGGAACGCTCACTCCATTGAGCGATTTGATCTCAACTTCTCCGAGCAAATGATGCAACAAATGACCGAATTCGTGAAAAATCGTTTCGACCTCGCGATGAGTCAACAAAGCAGGTTTTTCCCCGACCGGCGGCGTCAGATTTCCACAGATCAAACCGAGATGAGGTTCCCGCGGAGCGCTCTCCGCTTTTGCAGGTTCGCCCGTAAGCAGGGAATTCATCCAAGCGCCGCCCCGCTTCGATTCGCGCGGATGCCAATCGCTATAAAAAGATCCGAGATGTCGATTGTCCCGATCGACGAGATCGTAAAACTTCACTTCCGGATGCCAGACTTCGACTTTGCCATTACCGGAATCTTCAGCTTTCCCCGGTTCCAGAAAAACCGTTTCCTTCTCAACGATCCGAACCTCGAAAATTCGTTCGACAATTTCGAACATGCCATCAATCACGCGTTTGATCGGAAAATAAGGTCGCAATTCTTCCTCATCGAAATCAAAGAGCGCCTTTCGCTGCTTTTCGCTCCAAAATCCGATCTCCCACGGCTCGAGCGGTTCGGGCTCACTTTGAGTTTCCTTTGCCTTAAAAGCTTCCAGTTCCGCCGTCTCCGTATCGAAAGCTTTTTTGGATCGCTCGAAAAGATCTTCAACAAATCGCAAAGCTCCCTGCCCCGACTCGGCCATCCGCCGCTCCAAAACAAAATCGGCAAAATTCTCTTTTCCAAGCAGCCGCGCTTTTTCATCGCGAAGAGCAAGAATCCGCTTCACCAATCCGGAATTATCCCAATCGCCTTTCGCCCCGATCGACGTCGCGCCTTCCCACATCTCCCGACGAAGCGCATCGTTTTCGAGATAAGTCATAAACGGCTCCATCGAAGGCATATGAAGCGTGAAACGCCATTTCGGCTCCTCCTCGGTGCCATATCCTTTTGCCAATGCACTTTGGCGCGCCGCTTCCTTCGCATTTTCCGGCAATCCGATCAAGTCTTCCTCATTTTCGATAACCAGCTCCCAATCGTTGGTCGAATCGAGGACGTTTTCCGAAAACTTCTGCGTGATCTGCGCGAGCTCGCTCTCGATCTCTTCAAGCCGGCTTTTTTGATCCGCCGGCAAATCGGCTCCATATTGACGGAAATCCTTGACCGTTTCTTCGAGAAACCGTCGGCGCGCACCGGTCAATTGAGCTGCTTCATCGGTCTGCTCGTAAGCCTTCACGACATTCCACAGTTTTTCGTTCAGCGGAACTTTCGTAAAAAATGCGGAAACCTTCGGAAGCATTTCATTATAAGCTTCTCGCAACGGCTTCGAATCGTTGACCGACGTCAGGTGACTCACTTTCCCCCACGCATCGGAAAGTTCCTCCGTCGCATTTTCCAACGCAAGCATCGTGTTTTCAAAAGAGAGCGTTGCCAGATCGAGCTCCGTCAGTGCATCGATTTTCTCCTGCGCCCGAACCAGGGCGACTTCGATATCGGGCACGATTCTCTCGGGCTGAAGTTGCGACCAGCGAATCTGAAAGTCGTTATCTAAAAATGGATGACTCATAAAACGTGAGATTTCCTCTAAAACTTCACCGACGGTTCGCCGTTTCAAAAAGGGAATATTCCTTGAGCGGCTCCGGATCCAAAACTTCGATCTCCGGCGCCAGACGGTTGATCTCTTCCTCAAACCACTCGCGCGCCGGCTCATCGCCATGGGTCAGAATAACCAAGCGAGGATCGACCGCCAAAACAAATTCCACAATTTCGGAACGTTCCGCATGACCGCTTAACTGAAATTGCTCCACTTCCGCCCGTATCTTCGTGCTGAAATCAAAGGCCTCAAAAACGAACGAATCG
This sequence comes from Opitutales bacterium, assembly GCA_035302665.1. Taxonomy (GTDB): domain Bacteria; phylum Verrucomicrobiota; class Verrucomicrobiia; order Opitutales; family T3Sed10-336; genus DATGSL01. The sequence continues at coordinate 3,515 of DATGSL010000039.1, forward strand.
CCCGGCTCCGTTTCCAACATCTTGCCGCCCGGCGTATCGGGATCGCAGTAACCGACATAATAAATCGCGTTCCCTTCGTGACCGAGCAAACTCGCCGCAACCTGATACGATGGCGTATTTTTCACGAGCATGCCGCTGCTCATCACGTAAATCGCGTTTTCCTTCGGATTCCGCCCCGGCTTCAAATTGCGCGGCATCGGCTGAACCTTGAGCTCCTTCAAAATCTCGCGTCGAAAATCAATCAATCCCGTTTTTTTCGAAATCTTGTCGAAATAATCGGCGAGATCCATCCCGAGACCCGAACAATAAATCTGAGTTTCCGGAATCTGCCCTTTCTCCCGCGCTTCGTGCAAAATCGAAAGCACTTCCTGCATCCGGCCGAGCGCAAAGACCGGAATCAAACACGAGCCGCCGCCGTCGACTATCTCCCGGATTTTCCCGAGCAATCGCTGCACTTCCGACGTCCGATCGACGCCCTCCGGCCGTTCCTGTGCGCCGCGGGTCGTCTCGATCACGAGCGTATCGACATGCCGCTCCGGAAAATTGGCTCCAGGAAGGATTTTTTGCGGCGTAAAAAGAACATCGCCAGTAAAGAAAATTTTCTTCCCATTGTGACGCAGCTCAATTCCGCCAGCTCCGGCAACATGACCGGCAGGAAAAAAAGTGATCTCCAGCTCCTCCTCTCCTTGATCAAAAGTGCTCGTCCGACTATAAGTCATCGGATAGAATTGAGTGACGATTTTATCGACATCCCGATGAGTAAAAAGCGGCAGTTCGGGCAAATTGAATTCTTCGCGCTGACGTCTCATGACGTTGCACGAATTGCGCAACATCCGTTCTGCCAACGCCATACTCGGAACCGACATCAAAACCTGCGCCTCCGGATGTTCCCGCAAAAGAACTGGAAGGCTTCCCAGATGATCCAAGTGACAATGCGTTATTAACACAAAATCGATCTTCTCGTCGCGAACGAGCCTGTAATCCGGAAGTGCCGGCAGGCCGACCAGCTTTGGGTTCAAACCGGCGTCAACGACCACGTTGAAAGCACCTATCTCCAAAAAAAGAGAGTTGGCGCCTATCCCACCCTCCGGATTTAAATCGATCAATTTCATAACCTATCAATGGCAGCTGGAAACCTTTTGAAAAGATTATACACCATTTCCATGCGCAAAACCTCGATTTCCGGCATTCAACCGGAGCTACCCGCCAGCAACAATCCGAACAATCTCCAAACGATCGCCTTCCTTTAAGCGAACGTTTTCCCTTTCAGCCGGCGTCAGGGCCTCCAGATTTCGTTCGACGACCACAAGAGCGGGATCGAAATCGAGCTTTTTTAAAAAATCGTTCAACGGCTCCCCATCCTTTACTTTATAGGACGAGCCATTCGCCGTAATCGTTATTTCCGTCAATTTTTCCACTTCGTTCATTTTACATACCTCCGGTTCCACCGATTTCTTTCACCAACGCCTCATCAAAATCTTTCCAAACCGGCTCATAACCGCGCGAACGGATCACCTCCGCAACCGCGGCAGGCGGACGTTCATCTGAAATATGAAACTGCTCGCCCTCCTGCTCACCGGTCGGCGTCCAGTTTTCATCAAAACTGCTGTAACCGCCCGGCTCCGTACTCGAACCGGCCGACATCGTCGTAACACCCAGCGGAATCAGACCGTCTCTCAATTTCTCCGGCTCGCGAGTCGACAATACGATCGAGGCATGCGGCAAAAGCATCCGCAAAGCGCAAAGCGTCTGCACGAACTCGACATCCTCCATAAAATGATTCTGCTGAAAATCCCCAGCCGCCGGACGCATCCGCGGCAAACTGATCGATATCTGCGCTTTCCAACACCGCCGCGTCAAATAAAGTGCATGCGCCGCCAATGCAATCGCTTCATAACGCCAATCGTAAAGTCCGAAAAGCGCTCCGATTCCGAGCCGCCGAAATCCCGCCGCATAAGCCCGCTCCGGCGTTTCCATTCTCCAGAAAAAACGGGTCTTCGGTCCTTTTAAATGAAGCTCCTTGTAAGTCGGTTCGTGATACGTCTCCTGATAAACAACCAATCCCTCACATCCGGCCGCAACAAACGGCCGATACGGATCCGATTCCAACGGTCCAAGCTCAAGCTGAATACTCGGAACAATCGGCAAAATCGTCCGGATCACCTCCTCCACGTAGCCATTCGAAACAAATTTCGGATGCTCGCCTGCAACGAGCAAAATCGACCGGAATCCTTGCGCTGCAAGCTTCTCCACTTCGTCAACAACCTGCGAAATCGGCAGCGTGATCCGCGGAATCTCATTTTCCCGCGAAAAACCGCAATACGTGCAAATATTCACACATTCGTTCGACAAATAAAGGGGCGCAAAAAGCCGGATCGTTTTCCCGAAATGCTTTTGCGTCAATTGCTGCGAAAGCTGCCCCATCTGTTCGATTCGTTTTCCTCCAGCCGGTGAAATCAGCGCCGCGAAATCAGCGAGCGACAGAGCCCGTCCCCGCGAAAGTACCGGATCGAGCGTCCGCTCCGTCGTGTCTAGAGATTGCTGCCGCAATGCTTCAAGTGGAAGATTTGCGAAAACCTCCGAAAAAGTAGCCATAGATAACGGAGAAATCTATCGATCCAGCGCGTAGCCGCAACGGGAAAATCGGACCAACCAAAATCGCGCTTATGCAGCGGAGGTTTGCGGACCGGAAACTGGCGGTCCGGGCGGCGACGGTGCCGATCGGGAGATCGGCGCGCCCGGGAACGCCAATCTCCTGATTGGCAGAAACCACAACAAAAGCCAGGGCACCAAACCGCCACCTTTCCACTAGATCGCCCGAAAAAACGGATCTTCCAGTTTGCTGCCGAAGCTGCCTTCCCGCTTGACCACCTTCCTGCGACCCGGAAACTTACTTCCCCAATGGCATTTTCCTTCTTCCCTTTTCATTTTCCCTCCCAAATCGGCAAAGCGAGCCGCCTCTTCCAAATCAGCGCTGCTCTGCTTTCGGCATTTATCGTCGGATCCCCTGCAACAACCGCCGCAGAATCCGACGCAAAACGAGCCGAGATCGTCCTCCAAGCTTTGGAAATCGCCGAGCCGCTCGAAGTCGATCTCTTCGCATCCGATCCGCTTCTTTACAATCCGGTCGCCTTTTCGATCGACGAACAGGGACGGTTTTTTATCTCCGAAACCCACCGCTATAAAGACTCCATCTTCGATATTTGGGCCGCCGATCAGCGCTGGAAAGATGCCGACGCTTCCTTCCGCACCGTCGAGGATCGCGAAAAATTTTTAGTCACCGAATTTGCCGACAATCCGGAATTCTTAACAAAGGACTCCGAAATTCTTCGCCTCGTCGAAGATCGGGATGGCGATGGAAAAGCCGATTTCTCCGCCGTTTTCGCCGACGGTTTCAACTTGCCAACTTCCGGAACAGCGGCTGGCGCCCTCGCCCACAACGGTGTGGTCTGGTTCACCAATATCCCCGATTTGTGGCGCTTTGAATACGACGTATCAGGTAACCGAACAAAATCGGAGCGCCTTCACACCGGCTACGGCGTCCGGATCGGAGTCAGCGGCCACGATTTGCACGGCCTGATCATGGGTCCCGACGGAAAACTTTACTTCACAATCGGCGACCGGGGCGCCCACATCACAACACCGGAAGGAAACCTGATCGACCTGCCAAACACCGGCATCGTCTTTCGCTGCGATCCCGACGGCGCCAATCTCGAGGTTTTCGCAACCGGCCTGCGAAATCCGCAAGCGCTTGCCTTCGATCGTTATGGAAATCTTTGGACTCACGACAACGACACCGCCGGCCAGGACAAATCGCGCGTCATCCATATCGTCGAAGGAGGCGATTACGGCTGGCGCTATTCGTACCAATTTATGCGGGGCTTCGGTCCGTGGGTTCAGGAAAAAGTCTGGGCAGGCGCAATCGACGATGTTTTGCCAAACGCTGGCTACGGCGCCCAAGGCCCGTCCGGTCTCGCCTATTATCCGGGACTCGGTCTGCCGGAAAAATATAACAACCACTTTTTCGCCGCTGATTTTCCAAAAGGTGTCCTCACTTATTCTTTCCAGCCAGCCGGTGCATCTTACGAAATCGATAAACCCGAACATTTTGTCTGGAATGCCGGGATCACCGACGTAGCTTTCGGCCCCGACGGCGATGTCTATTTCACCGACTGGGGCCGCAGTTATCAAATGCCCGGCGGCGGTTTCATCTATCGGGTTTTCGATCCGGCCCAAACCGAAAATCCGGCACTCGACGAATTGAAAAAAACGCTCGGCGACGGAATGAACCACCGCCCACTTTCCGAATTACAATCGCTGCTCGCACACGCCGATATGCGCGTCCGCCAAGCCGCCCAGTTTGAACTGACCGAAAGAGCCTCCGAATCGACGGAAAAGGCTGCGGAAATTTCAGAACTTCTCCAAACCGTGGCCCGAAAGAACGAAAATCTCTTTGCCCGGCTTCACGCGATTTGGGCGCTCGAAAAACTTCAGCCCGACGACGCGCGCGAAACCTTCGCCACTCTTCTCGACGATTCCGATCCGGAAATTCGCGCCCACGCCGCCAAAACGATCGGCTCAGCCGGCTGGACATCCTTTGCTCCCGCCATTGCAGAAAAATTGCAGGATCCGAATCTCCGGGTTCGCGCCTTTGCCGCCGCAAGCCTCGGAAAACTGGCCGCTTCAAATAACGAATCCGATCGCACGATTTTCTTCGAACCGCTCCTCGCTTTTCTTCGGGAAAACGATGACGAGGATGCCTATCTCACCCACGCCGGCTTGATGGCGTTGCTCGATCTGAACAATTTTTCACTGATCGAAGAAGCCGCCCGCAACGAATCTCCGGCCATTCGCCGCGCCGCCATGCTTGCCATGCGCCGTTTGAAACGCGTCGAAATCGTGCAATTTCTCGACGATCCCAACGACCGCGTCCGCTACGAAGCCATCCGCGCGATCAACGATGCTCCGATCAACGAGGCAATGCCGCAGCTGGCAAAACTTCTCGAATCGCCAGATCTTCCCGGAAAATTTCTCTCCCGCCTGATCAACGCCAATTTCAGAGTCGGGAAACCTGAAAACGCCGACCGTCTCGCCGCCTTCGCCGCACGATCCGATCTGCCCGATTCGGCCCGTATCGAAGCTCTCAAAGCTCTCGGCGATTGGGAAAATCCGGCACCGCGCGACCGTGTGGTCGGAATCTGGCGACCGCTCGAAAGTCGCGACGCCGAACCGGCCCGTTCCGCCTTCATCGCGACAGGGAAAATCTTGATCCACTCCTCAGAAAGCGTCCAGACAGCCGTCATCGAAACCGCCGCCAAACTCGACGCCAGCGAAATCGGCGACGCCCTTTTCGAACTTTTAAAAACTCCTGGCGTTTCCGTCGCCCTTCGCCGCTCGATTCCTGCGACGCTCGTCGAATTCGATTTCCCTCGGCTGCCCGAAATGATGGCAATCATCCTCGCCGACGAAGATCTCTCGGTTCGCACAGCCGGAGTCGAATTGCTCGATCAGGTCAAAATTCCGCAAACGAGCGAGCTACTCGCCACACTCGTGGAAACCGAAGACGATCTTCGCCTGAGCCAGACGGCTCTAATGACGCTCGGACGGCTTACTCAGCCTGACGCACAAAAAGCGATCGCCGATCTTCTCGATCAAATGCTCGCCGGAACCCTCCGCCCCGAATTGCATCTCGACCTTCTCGAAGCTGCCGGAAAAAATTCTTCTCCCGCGATCGAACAACGTCTGGAACGATACGCCCAAACATTTTCACCCGACGACACGCTCGCTCCGTATCGAGCAACGCTTGTCGGCGGAAATGCAGAACTCGGAAACAAACTTTTCCACAATCGCGACGATCTCGGCTGCCTGCGCTGCCATGCGATCAACGGAAAAGGCGGAAATCTCGGCCCCGACCTCGGAAATATCGGCAATCTCCGCGATCGCTCCTATCTGCTCGAATCGATTATCGAACCGAACAAACATTTCGCTCCCGGCTACGAACTGATTGTCGTCGAAACAACCGACGGCGAAACAGTAGCAGGAACCGTCGTCAGCGAAACCGACGAACAGATCGTCCTCACGCGTCAGGATAAAACGGTGACCATTGCGAAAAACCAGATCTCCAAACGGCATCCGAGTATTTCAACAATGCCTTCAGGTCTCGAAAAACTGATGACTGACCGCGAACTCCGGGATCTGATCGAATATCTCGCGCAATTGAAGAACTGATCGTCCGATTTTCTCCTTCCAAACCAGCTACAGGTTTGTAGCATCACGAAATGGCTGAAGAAACCTTTGATGTCGTTGTGATCGGTGCCGGCCCCGGCGGCTACGTCTGCGCAATTCGCGCAGCCCAGCTCGGGCTGAAAACCGCCTTGATCGAGAAAGAAAAAACTCTCGGAGGCACTTGCCTGAATGTCGGCTGCATCCCGAGCAAGGCGCTCCTCCATTCGTCGGAGATGATCCATTTCGCGCGCAACGGTGCCGCCGCACACGGTCTCAAAATTGAGAAACCGGAAGTCGATATTTCCACCCTCCGGAAAAAAACGGAAACCGTCGTTTCAAATCTCGTCCGCGGCGTCTCGATGCTCGTCGATAAGCGCGGCGTCAAGGTCTTCGAAGGCACCGGACGTCTGGTGAACGGGACAACGATCGAAATCTCCGGCAAGGACAAAAAGACGATCACGGCAAAATCGATCGTGATCGCGACCGGATCGGCCCCTGTCGAACTTCCGTTTCTCCCTTACGATGGAAAAACGATCGTTCACAGCACCCACGCCCTTTCCTTTGACAAAGTTCCCGAGAAGATGGTCGTCGTCGGCGGAGGAGCCATCGGCCTGGAACTCGGCTCAGTCTGGTCCCGGCTCGGAAGCGATGTCACCGTCGTCGAATTCCTCCCGCGGATCGCTGCCACCTTCGACACGGACGTTACGCGAGTCTACGAGCGCGTCCTGAAACGCCAAGGGTTGAAAATTGAAACCGGCACAAAGGTCACCGGCGTCAAAAAAGCCAAAGGAAAAACGATACTTACCGCCGAAAAAGGCGACAAAAAACTCGAATTCGAAGCTGAAAAAATTCTCGTGGCTGTCGGACGCAGAACTTTCACCGAAGGTCTCGGACTCGAAGAAGCAGGCGTCGAAATCGACGAAAAGAAGCGCATCCAAACCAACGAAAGGTTTCAAACCAACGTTCCTTCGATCTACGCGATCGGCGACGTCACTTCCGGACCGATGCTTGCGCACAAAGCCGAGGAGGAAGGAGTCGCAGTTGCCGAGATTTTGGCCGGTCAGGCCGGACAGGTGAATTACGGAGTGATTCCGAACGTCATCTACACCGATCCGGAAGTCGCGAGCGTCGGTGTCGGCGAAGATGAAGCCAAAAAAGAGAAGATCGAAATCAACGTTGGAAAATTCCCC
>DATGSL010000040.1:0-4189 GCA_035302665.1 Opitutales bacterium
GAAAGACTGATCGCGCGAAAAGGTGGCAAGCGCGACTCACCATCAGCATACGCAAAGAGCCGGAACGTTCTCCCCGAAACAGGCGGATCAACAAATGCAACCGTCAGTTCCGCATCGGTAAAATCGACCGTTTCGTCGACACGAAGAACCGGCGCACTCTCACCAATTTCCACCCGCACCGCCCCTTCGCCCGCAAAAGAAACGTCACGGAGCGTGATCCCGTCCGAATCAGGCAAAACCTCTCCGAGAATGCGCACCGATTCAATCGTACCGGAACCTTTCACTTTTCCGAAAAGCCGAATCGCCCCCTCCGCCTCCCCGCGCAAAAAGGAACCGCCTCCTCCAAGAACAACTCCTTGAAAAATCGTGCCCTGTCCTTCAATACCCGCATTCATTCCCAAAAGAATCGGTTCCTCATCCGCATTTCGCAAAAATGAATCCCGCGACGAAAGCATCAAAGATAATCCAGCCGGAATCATTTCTATTCCCGAAATCAAATCTCCCGCCTCAAGCGTGCCGCCGGTCCAAACAAAATCCGCTCCCGATTCGATCCGAATTTCTCCATCGACCGACAAAAGCCCGTCGCTCAAATCGAGCGAACCGCCGGTTTTCACAAAAAGATCTCCGCCAATTTTGAGCGTCGCACCGCTCGCAATCGCCAAACTTCCGTCCGCCTGAACGATCGCATCTCCCTCAACCGAAAGCCCGGCTCCATCGCGAACGACAACCATTCCCGAACCTCCTGAGGGCCCGAAAAGGAGATTCGCCGCCACGCCGAGATTCGATCCGATTTCAACCTGACTCTCCTCTCCCGACACCTCGATTTCGCCCTCTCCGCCCGGTCCGAAGCCGACGTAAATTGCGTTCTCACTCGAAACTTTTCCACCACCCGTCACCCGCAAGAAGCCATTTCCGCGGTTTCCGACAAAAACCCGGCCCGGTCCATTCGTCACCAACCCGCTGCCCGTTTCCCCAAATCGAACCTCCGCTCCCGCTCCGACCTCAACCGCTCCCAAACTTCCCGGCTCATCAGCCACCCGAAGGTCTCCATCGACCACCGACCAACTTGAATTCTCTCCAACAACCTCCACCCGACCCTCCGCGCCTCGCGCTTGACCGACCAGCGCAAATCCACTTCGGAATTGCCCACCATCGCTCACGGAAACAGTCCCCGATTCGCCCCAGGTATTTCCGATAAAAAGAGGCGCTCCTTTCAAATCCCAAACCGTCCCCGATTCGGTCCGGGTTTCATTGATGACGATCGGATCCGGACCTGTCCCGAAATCTGCCTCCGTCGCCACAAAAACCCGATCGATATCGAGAAAATTTTCTCCACCTCCGTTAAAATCCCCAAGCACATACATCCGAATCGACGGCCCCGACCGCTGCGAACTCGTCGAACCGGTAAAAAAGAGCTGCCACGGTCCGGTCCCGATCCGGTATCGCACCTGATAGCGGTTCACCATCGGATTGTAGCCGAGAACCAATCGCACCGGCTCCAGCTGCACCGCAGGAAAAACAACCTGTGCGGCCGATGTTTCTCCGCCGACGCCATCCGCCCGAGCTTCCAAAGTAACTTGACCGGTCCCGATAAACCTCAAACGCATCTCGGCCGTGATCTCACCCGGCGTTGACGCGGCCGAACCGTTCATAAACGAAAAACGGAGCTGCGGAGTTTGTCCCGAAATATTCGACAAGTCCCACCCCGCGAGATCGACCGCGAGAAAAAGCGGACGATTTTCCGCATCAGCTCCAACATCGAAACGCGAATTTTGCCCGCCTCCATTTCGCTGAATCCGAAAAACACCTTCCCCGGTCGTCGACGAATTCCCGAGCGGCTGTGACCAAAAAACCAACGGCTCAATCTCGTTCCGGCTGTGATTGAGTTCCATTCCGGCCGGATCGTCAAAATGCCAATCGTGCAACAGATCGCCTCGAACGGCCGACTTTGCAAAAGCTCCCAATAGAGCAACGATTCCGAGAATAAGAAACCTCCCCAGATCCCGTTTTTTCATCTTATGAATAGTAGGTTAGCCTGAAAGGATTGGAGATCTCCCTGCTCTCGCAGCGCCACACCAGCGATGCAGCGCGAAACCATCACCTTTTCCCATTTCCAGGTTTCGGCTCACTGTCCCCTTAATTCCGAGTCGCTTTTTCGCTCATCTCGCGCAAGTGCCGGGCTGCTGGCGGAGCCATGCCGCGATTCGAATGGGCCACGCCCGGAACGGTTTCCAATTTCCAGGCAAAAGGAACTTCGAGGCGCTCAGCGTGGGCTTTCGCCGTTTCAAAATACGTTTCTCCGCGAGCAAAGCGGTGAGGTCCCTGCGCCATCGCGGGCTCTGTCCGGCGCAATTGTCGATGATTTTCATCCGTATCCTGATCTCCCAGAAGAACGACAACCGGCAGCTGAAAAACCTCTTTTACTTTCTCCGGAGACACATCCATTCCGCCAAAACCATATGGGAACTCGATATCGTAGCGCGGCATCGTATACCAACCGGCATTTGCCAAAACCGCTCCTGCGATCCGGGTTTCATCGAGCAAAAAGAGCATTCGGTGCACAAACTGCGAGCCAGCTGAATGTCCGTACACGACATACGTTTCCGCATCCAATTCGAGATCTTCGCGCACTCGATCGAAAAGCCGCTCCACGATCGAATAAGTCCATTCTTCCTGCGGCCGCGCCGATCCGTCGCTCCGCTGAATATTGGCGAGATTGTAAGCTCGCGACCCCGGAAAATCTTCGCGGGTAAACTCCGGAACAAGGAAAAGAACATCCTCGTTTTCAACGTGCGGTTTCCAGTTGTTGAAATAACCGCTCGCATTTCGCCCAGCTCCGTGGATCACGAACCAAATCGGCATGTCGGCATCCATCTGCTCCGGCGCATGATAAAAAACCCGAATCTCCAAATCCGAATGGATCTCGTCGTTCGAATAAACAAAAACGCCTTCGCCCGACTCCAATTCGATCTTCGCCTCGACAAGCGGCGCCCAGAAAAATGCCGCAATCAACAAGACGGAGGTCAACCAACGGCTCGCATCAATTTTCTTAAAAACCTTCATAATTATCTACCTTGGAGAAGATTCAAAATCCTCCCTTTTTTCAGCGCCTTTCGTCGCTTTAAAGATCTAGTTCATTCTGGCGCCTGACTCAGAAGAACCAGGTCCCATCGTCCAGCTGATTCCGCGTCCGACAAGATCATCGTGTTCCTCATGTGACTCCGGATGGGGACTGATGATCAAAAGTCGGCCGTCGCCGAAAGCACGTGCGCCGATCGCCGCCTGTCCGACCATTTCCTCGCGAACGATTCCGTTACGATCGGTGCTCGGTGTTTTAAAAGTAGCGAGAACCTGAAATTCCGGATCGCCTTCACCTTCCTGATCTTCCGCAAGAAAAACCGGCCCGTTCGCGTATCGGGTTGTCAAAACCGTTTGGTCGGTCCCGAAAAACTTCTGTCCTTCGGCCGTGAGTTCGATTTCTACCATATCCCGTCCGCGCCTCCACGGCTGGCTATGTTGCAAGTCGACAGCGTGCAAATAAACATCCAATCCCGAAGCGGCAAAATACGCGCCGGCACAGACTCCGAGATAACCGCCGCCGTTCATCACATAATCGCGGACGATCTTCCTGCCTTTTTCCTCCAGAGCCCGGCCGATGCCACCGCCACTTCCACCCGGAAAAATCACCGTCGCTGCCGGTGCCAAAGCTCCTTCGCGAATATCCTCCCCGCAAACCCGGTAAAGCGACGCATCTCCGATTCGCGAAACGATCCGTCCGAGATTATTCGGACCTGCCCCGCCGATTCCTTCCGCATCGTAAAGAGCGACAAGATTTTCGTTACCGGTTTTCAAACGTTCCCATTCAAAAACTTCGTCTGGCGCAATCATTTCCACCTGCCGAAGAAGCTCGACAACCAATATCCGCGTGTGACGAACCCGCCGCGATTCGCGGCTCCGATCCGGATGTTCGATCATCACAATTCCATTGCCCGAAAGCGCCTGCAACGATTCCGAAATCCCCTCTTTCTCGACGGTCGCTTTTCCTTCGAAACGCTTTTTTAAAACCTCCGCCCACTCATCTCCCGCTTCGGCCGAAAACCGAATCACCGGCTTATCGATCGAATCGTTCAACAGACTCCGATGAATCCAAAGCCAATCGGGACGATCTGCATCGGTAAATGAAAATGAC
>DATGSL010000041.1:0-3691 GCA_035302665.1 Opitutales bacterium
TAAAGTTCCTCGTTGTCCAGAATCGCATTGATCCAATTGATAAACCGGTTTTCGTGCGGATGTGGAACGGCTACTTTTTCAGGAACGACGACTTCGTAATCGCCTTGGTTTTCTCCAAAAAAGCAGAGACGGCTGTTGAAGGCGGTGATCCCGGCTTCACTTCCGAAGACTTCGACATTGTGCCTGTTCGGCTCCTGTTGATGGATGGCCCACGCAACTTCGAGAACAACCGTCGCGCCGCCTTTTAACCGAACGAGCGCGGTTGCGAGATCTTCGACATCAAATTGATTTTCGATCCGGCTTGTCGAAAGTCCCCAGCCGCCTTCTCCCAGTCCGCGGTGCCCGAAGGTTTTGTGCGTGAGGCCCGAAACAGCCTCCGCTTCAAAGTTATCCATGAAAAAGAGCGCGAGATCGAGGAGGTGAACGCCGATATCAAATAAAACGCCACCTCCGGAAAGCTCTTTCTGACCAAACCATGTTCCCAACTTCGGGATTCCGCTCCGGCGAAACCAATACGACTTGCTGTGATACGGATCGCCGATGCGGCCCTTTTCGATCAACACTTTTACCGCCTGCGATTCTTTCCGAAAACGCATGTTCATGCCAACCGTGAAGACCTTTCCGCTCTTTTTTGCGGCTTCTTCAACTGCTTTTGCCTGCTGATAATTCAGGGCAAATGGTTTGTCGAGCATCACATGCTTGCCCGCTTCCAGAGACGCGATCGAGTAGTCGGCATGAAGAAAATTCGGAACAGCGATGGTCACCGCATCGATATCAGGATCGGCAATCAGGTCTTCCGTTTTCTCGTAGGCCCGCCGGAGGTTGAACTTCTTTTTTAAATCGATGCGCCGTTCGGAATTCGGATCGGCCACAGCGACCACAGTTGCGTTCGGATGCGCATTGATTTCTTCACAGTGCCGGTGGGCAATCATCCCGGCGCCGATCATTCCGATTTTCAAATTTTTCATGAAACGAAGCTCAGAAAAACGATTTTTACCCGGTCTGCAACATGTGGCGAAGGTTTTCCAAAGAACGTGCCGCACATTCGAGTGCAGGGACGGTGTCGCTTTCCTGTTCAACAATATACCACTCGGTCGCACCAATTTCATGACAAAGTCGAAAAGTCTCCGTCCAGTTCACGTCACCTTCACCGAGCAGCGGCTGACTTTTGCCATCCCGCGCCCAATCTTTCAGATGAACCGTCAGGCTACGGCCCGGATAGCGTTCGATAAAAGGAGCGACATCGACACCTACAGCAAGTGCATTTCCGGTATCGAGCTGCATGATGATTTCCTTTTTTGTGTTCCCGTAAAAAACGTCCCAGGGCAAAACACCTTCCATCGGCTGGAACTCAATCGTGTGATTGTGGTAACCGAGCCGAAGTCCGTGTTGTCCGAGCTCGGCTGCAAGTTCGCTAAAAAATGCCGCACTTTTGCGCCAGCTTGCAATCGAGTCGCGCCACGGTTCCGGAAGGGCCGGACAGATCAGCGTCCGGTTTCCGATCGCATGATTGTAGCGAACCGTCTCCGGTAGATTTTTCTCAAGAAAATCGTCCAACGGGATATGTGCACCGGCAACCTGCAACTCGTTTTTATCGAGCTCATCCTTCAGCAGTTCCGCCCGCATATTGTGAAAACCGGCGAACTCGACGCCGTCGTATCCGATCTTGGCGACCTCTTTTAAAACATCCGGAAGGCCGCGCTCCGCGCAGAGATCGCGCAAGGTATAAAGTTGCAGAGCAATCAGAGGTTTTTGTTGATTCATGAGTCAATCTTTCGTGTCGACCGGAAGTAGCAGAATCGGGTTGGGCAAGCAAGAGGCGCCGGGCGGTGAGAAAAGGATCTCGACGATTTCCATCTCGTTTTCGGGTGGAGGCAACATTTGCAGGAGAACCGCTTGTCCGCCGCCTTTAAAGGAAACGGTTTCCCGCGGCACTGGAACAACCTCCGGTTCCCGTCCCGGCACACGCACTTCGACAGCGGAGGCGAGAGAACTGCACGGACCAGTCGCTCCGAAGGGATTGTGCATGAAAAGGGCATGCGAACGTCCGTCGCTGCTGCTGCGCTTCAAGCGGATCCGATAAATGGTACCGTAATTGCCGCGATTTTCCGAAGGTTCGCCGCTGATCGTATCCCTTCCGACGATCCACGAATCGCTCCGTCCATCCGACAAAACCAAGCGAATCGGGCCTTCCGCCGTATCGACCGGAGCTTCAGCTGCACGCGTCACGAGAAAATTGGAAATCGGAAAAAGTCCGCGCCCAGCACCGCTTCCGCGCCCGTCAGCGAACCGCTGGGGAAGACGCGGTAACTCCTCGACTGCAACCGAATTTTCCATCTCCGGATCTCGTTGCAAGGTCACAATCCGCGCCGATTGATCGATCTCAAATTCATAAAAACCGTGAACAAGATCGCCGTCGCGGACGATCGTGGCATCCATTTCCGGGTCGATCGCGATCCATTCTCCCGGTGCGACCGTGCGGGGATCCGGACCCGGTTTTTTTCCAAAAAAATCGAGCAGGCCGGTTTTGCCGATCTTATGATAATGTCCTCCCGGCTTCGGAAAGGAGGATCGGTGAAAGCGGATCGTCAGCGGTTGATCGCCGCGGTTTTCAAGCAAGGCTGTGATCGTTTTCGGTCCGGCAGATCGCTCCGGAACATGATAAACGTAGAGCCGAATCGGCCCCGGTGCCACGATCTCCTCCATGGCGATGCCGTCGCCGGTGTGAAAATATTCGGGTGCATCCGAGAAAACAAGCTGCGGACCAGGTTCAACGCTGATCCGGGCATCCAAAACCGGAAGTTCACGTACCAGTCGATCATCAAGTGGAAGAACGTCTCCCGGTTGTGCACCCGAAAGCTTTGCGATCGTTTCGTCGGAAAGTAATTTCGGCTCGGGCTTCGGCGCTTCCTCTGATTCCGTCAGCTCCGACTTTTCCCCCCGTTTCTCAGCCTGCGCGAGGATCTCTGGCTCGCGTCCGGCCCGTCGCGCTCCAAGGACATCGATCCGGGAGTCGAGATCGCCACCGGCCTTACGCGAAAGATGGATCTGATAGCGCTGGGGCCAATTGTGATGCTTTGCCTGATTGGCGTGATGAATCCGCACCGAAAAACCGGTTTCTTTTTCCGCGATTTCGCTCGCGGAGAGAGGAAGAATGGCTTCGATCGATTTCGTTTCCGAATCGTAGGCGACAGGAATCGACTGATCCTCGAAGAAAAGGTGGATCGTTGAGTGAACCGTCCGGCTTCGATTGGAACCCCACCAGTTTTTCGGCATTCCATCATCGATATTGCAACGAAGCTTCACCGTTTCACCTTCGATAACGATTTCCGGAAGCGACTGCGTCGGCCGCCCTCCATAAGCATATTCACAGAGCGCTTCGTAAATCGCATAGGCTTCGCGAAGGTTGTAATGTGCATCGCGGAGCCGCTCCTCTTCCTCGTAATTTGTGTAAAAAGAGCTTTCGAGCAGAATGGCCGGAACGTTCGTCTGCCGGAGAACGCCGAAACCGGACGAATACATCAGCTGGTCGCTCAAAAGATACGAGGTAAGAGCCGCATCGGTCCGCATGTGTCTGAAAAGAGAATGGGCGACGTAGCGAGCGACATCGATATCGGGTTCGGACCAATCGATTTCGCCATGATGCCAGACGCTCGCGTAATTGGTTTTTTCGTTACTTGTCGCGTTGTGG
>DATGSL010000042.1:0-12139 GCA_035302665.1 Opitutales bacterium
AATCGGAAGGTAATATGGCACAGCGGAAGTTATGTCAGATGTTATTATACGTTTATGTGGATATTAGAAATGGTAGGCTAAGGATGCGGAAACCGCGTGAACTTTAGTGCGATAATTGCCGTCTGCAGTTTCCGTGTAAGGAGGTGGGGCTTCGCTTCCGCTAACCCGGCGTTTCGGTGAATAGCCGAATTGGTAGGCTACATCCCAATCAAATTTTCCGTGGGTTCCTCCAAAACCGGTGCTGATCAGGTGCCGATCTGAATCGGGCACGGATGGACTGAAATGTTTGGAAGGAACTGAGTTTTCACTGAACATATACCCGGCGCTGATCCGGTATTTTTCATGAAGGTATCGCGTGACTCCAAATTTATAGATCAGGCTCGATTTCCAGTGAAAGGGCATCACGACCTGATCTCCGGTCGCTGTCTTTACGGTGACATCATTGAGCAAAGCCCACTGGGTCCAGTCGAGATTGAACTCGAGATTCCAGTCGGGGGTTGGACGGTAGGAATATCCTGCGACGATTACGTCCGGGAACGAAAAATCAGCCTCAGCAGGCACGCGCGTCGGGCCGAATGACATGTGTCCTTCGAGGTTAAAGGTAGTTCGGCTTCGATAGGTGACTCCAAAAACATGCTTTTCGGAATGCCGATAATGGGCTCCGAAAACGTATCCGAGAGCCTGGTCGCTTCCTTTTAACCGGATTTGTCCCATCCAGGGATCGACACGGCGAAGATCGGCCCGACCGTCATTGAATGCGGGACCAAAGGCGAGTGAAAAAGCCGGGTTGACCTTCCACGCGAGGACGGGGGTGAAGCGGACGCTCCGAAAGTTCGATCGCGTCGCAAGGGTGCTGAAGGATGTGTTTTCGGGCCAATCATTTTTCAGGCCGAACGGGACGTGGGTTGAAAAACCGAAAGTGAGCGGAGAATCGGGGATAGGTGTCGTGAAATGGATAAAAGGGACGAATTGCGGATCATTGTCCGTGGAAAATTTCTGTCCGCTTGAATTCCGATAATCGGCCTTGAAATCGAGCGCGTAGACACCTGCGCTGATCGAGGATCCTGCAATTTGCGTAATGCCGGCCGGATTGTAATAGACGGCGGATGCGTTGTCGGCGGTTGCAGTGAAGGCATTCCCGCGGGCGGTAGCCAGAGCATCTTTATCATCGACGCGAATTCCGAGCGGATACGCGGAAGAAACAAGGACAAGCGAGAGAAGAGTGAGAGAAAGTTGTCGCATTTGTCAGGTTTTTACAAAAATCAGTTTGTGAGAAAAAGAGTGCTCCGGTGATCGAAAAAGGCATTGACTGCCAGGATTTCGGTCAAAATCAAGGTGTTTCAGTGGTTTCTTATCCGTTTTTCCCCGACGAATCCCTTCTTTGCAATGGTTCTTTTTCAAAGGCTCCTCTTTGCTGAGGACTGAAGGAACTTTCTTTGAAAAGGAATTGAATCGGCACTTCTGTCGGGAAAAGGGAGTTTCCGATCGGAAAAAGAATGATCATTAAACTAGCCTCGGCTCCGAACTCCTTTCATAGTTTGGGATTCTCCGATGAAGGATTGTCCGAAGATCGAACATGTCCATTTAACCTCATTGACGAGCGGTCTGGTTGAACTCAGCCGCGATTGGCACGAGGATCGGATGCCTCCTTTGCAGATCCAGCCGGAGGGGAAGTTGCGGTCGTTGAAGAAGGTAGCTCCTTATCTTTTCGGGATTGAAAGCGGCTATTATTTTGAAAACGGCACGATTCGTTTTCTTCTCGATCCGGCTCATTATCCGTGGCTTGGAGCTTATGAAGGGCGGTTGCTTGTCGGGGGTGAGTTCAATGACTGGAATCCGCTGGCGGAGGCGGAAAGGTGGGAATTGAAGGAGACGCGGATCGGCGATCGGGTCGTGCTCGCGGCCAGCTTTCCTGACGATCCGGTTTTTAGCGCCGGGCGAAAAGAATTCAAATTCATGGCGACGCCCAACCGGTGGCTTTCACCGCCCGATTTTGCGCCTAACCGGGTTGGGAACGAATTATGGAACACGAATTTGGAGATCGATCCGATTCGAACCGGGCACCATCGCTTTTGTTTTGAAACAGAAGAGCCGGTCGATCTCGCACAGGAGTTGTTTATTTCGTGGAAGACCGGAAACCAGGAGAAGATTCTGGTCCGGCCGGGAGAATTTTTCTTCGAAATGGGCTCGGATCAACCGATGGGAGCCATTGTTGAAAAAAATCAGACGGTTTTTCGGGTTTTCGCTCCGCGGGCACGAAAAGTTGAAGTCATTTTTTTCGAAGAACTCAGTGATGTTGAGGAGCCGCAGCGATTGCGTTTGCGCCGGAACGGCGACGGAAGTTGGGAGGGAACGGTTTCAAAAAATCTGCACGGGTGGTTTTATTGGTATTTCCTCGAAGGATCAGCGAACGAATCGTTGCATTTTTGGCCGGCGTTTCCTGTCGCCGATCCGTGGGCGCTTGCACTGGCGGGTCGGGAAGGGCCGGGAATCGTTGTCGACCGAACGAAACTTGAAAGGGCGAAATCTTTTGAGGTTCCTGCCTGGGAAGATCTTGTGATTGCGGAAGTTCATGTTCGCGACGCTGTTGCGAAGGCACCGATCGCCCTCAGCGGAGATGAACGACTTGGTTTTACCGGTCTTCGCAAATGGGTGGAGAGCGAAGAGTTTCATCTCGAAAAACTCGGCGTGAACGCTGTCGAGTTACAACCGGTGCAGGAGTTCGATAGTGAAAACCGAGAGGAGTATCATTGGGGGTATATGCCGGTGAATTTTTTTGCGCCGGAGAGCACATATGCGCTTTATCCGGACAAGGCCTCGCAGTTGAAGGAATTTCAGGATCTGGTCGCGGCTTTTCACAAACGGGGAATGGCGGTCATTTTGGATGTGGTTTATAATCATGTCGGAGTTCCGAACAATCTGCTTTTTATCGACCGCGAGTATTATTTTGAGCTCGATGTCGATGGACAACTTCTGAATTGGAGCGGCTGTGGAAATGATGTTCGTGCCGATGCTGCCATGTCCCGTCGGTTGATCGTCGAGAGCCTGGTCCATCTGGTTGAAATCTTTGGTGTGGATGGTTTTCGCTTTGATTTAGCTGAGCTTCTCGGCGTGGAAACTTTGCGGGAAATCGAGCGACGATTGAAAGAAATTAAACCGGATGTGATTCTTATCGCCGAGCCGTGGAGTTTTCGGGGACATATTGTTCGGCAGCTTCGATCGACTGGATTTGCGTCGTGGAACGATGCTTATCGGGATTTTTTGCGGAAATTTGTCCGCGGCCATGGAGACTGGGGTGGAATTGAATTTTTCCTTACCGGTTCGCCGGGCGATCTCGCGGTTTGGCCGGCGCAGACGGTCAATTATGTCGAATCCCACGATGATCGGACGTGGATCGACAACATCACGGAAAATGCCGATTTCAATGGATTTTTCCCGACGGAAAATGATCGGCGGCGAACGCATTTGATGGTCGCATTTTTGATGAGTTCGATCGGTATTCCGATGATTGCGGCCGGGCAGGACTTTTTGCGATCGAAACATGGAGTCAATAACACTTATCAGCGCGGCGACCTCAATGCGCTCGATTACAACCGGTTGGAGCATTTTCGGGGTACGCACGAATATTTTGCGGATTGGATCCGCTTTCGGCGATCGGAGCGAGGGCGGTTTTTTCGTTTGCGGGAACATCCGACCCGAACCTATTTCCATTTTTACTTTGCCGAGCGGGCAACTGCATTTGCGGTGATTTTCAATGCCGATCGCTCGCAGGGAGAATCCCGGCTCCTGTTGGTCATCAATCCACATGATCACGACCTGTCGATTGCGACTGACGGAATTTCTGCAGGCGAATGGAAGCGTTTGGCGAATGTGGAAAAATTCGCATCGGAAGGTTCATCTGAAGAAACGTGGCAAGGCGGAACGGCTTTGGGGCTCGATCGGCTGGACTGCGGGCTTTGGGAACAGAAGGGTGGTTGATCGCGGTGTTTTAGCAGGTATCGCGCTGCGCGTTTGACAGAGCGTGACCATTCGAGCAGAAAAACGGGACTTATTTGGTTTCACTCTTGCCTCAGGGCGGAACTCCCATTTGTATTTTTCCTTTCCTCCCATTGTCACTTCACGATTGCGCGTTAAAGTCACAAGAGGGGAACTGGTTCTTTTTGATTGTTTGGTCGAAGAAGTAGAGCGACGCTCTGGGTTTCATCCGTTCTGACTTTTCAAAAAGACCGTAATTATTTAGAAGGAAAAAATATGGCTGTTAAAGTTGGTATTAATGGATTCGGTCGCATCGGCCGTTTGGTATTCCGCTCGATTGTTGAGCAGGGACTTCTTGGCACCGAAGTTGAGGTTGTGGCAATCAACGATCTGGTCGGCGCCGACAACCTCGCTTATCTTCTTCGTTACGATTCGACCCAAGGCCGTTTCAAAGGCACAGTGACAAGCGAGAAATCATCGTCATCGGCCGAACAGGACGATGTTCTCGTTGTCAACGGACACAAAATCCAGTGTCACGCAGTCCGGGAAGGTCCTTCTGCAATTCCATGGAACAAGCATGGTGTCCAAATTGTGCTTGAGTGCACCGGTCTCTTCATTGCTGAAGAAAAAGCAAAGGGACACCTCGACGCCGGAGCGCAAAAGGTGATCATTTCCGCACCAGGCAAAGGCGATGTCAAAACCGTCGTCATGGGCGTCAATAACGAAACCCTCACCAAAGAGGATCACATTATCTCCAACGCTTCGTGCACGACTAACTGTCTGGCGCCGATCACCAAGGTCCTTCTCGAAGAGTTCGGCATTGAAGAGGGGTTGATGACGACCGTTCACGCCTACACGGCGACACAGAAAACAGTCGACGGGCCTTCGCCAAAAGACTGGAAGGGCGGACGCGCGGCCGGGGTAAATATTATTCCATCTTCGACAGGTGCTGCCAAGGCAGTCGGTCTGGTTCTTCCGGAAGTGAAGGGGAAACTGACTGGAATGTCCTTCCGCGTTCCGACAGCGACGGTTTCGGCAGTCGACCTTACGGTTCGTCTCGGAAAAGACACGACTTACGAAGAGATTTGCCAGAAGATGAAGGAAGCGGCCGAAGGATCGATGAAAGGGATTCTCGATTATACAGAGGATGAAGTCGTTTCGAGTGACTTTATCCATCATCCTGCTTCTGCCGTTTTTGATGCCGGAGCGGGAATCGGCCTCAATGAGCGCTTCTTCAAAATCGTCGCTTGGTACGATAACGAGTGGGGCTACAGCAATCGCTGCGTCGACCTCCTCCGTCAGGTTATTACACTTCTGTAATCATTCTTATTTGAAAAACCCGCTCTTCCGTCACGAGGAGCGGGTTTTTTGCAACAATTTCTGCTTAGTCGATCCACTTATCGAACTTTAACTGTCATGGGAAAAATCAAAACGATTCGGGATATCGACGCTTCCGGCAAAACCGTGCTGATG
Organism: Opitutales bacterium; assembly: GCA_035302665.1. Classification (GTDB taxonomy): domain Bacteria; phylum Verrucomicrobiota; class Verrucomicrobiia; order Opitutales; family T3Sed10-336; genus DATGSL01. Next base: position 5,449 of record DATGSL010000042.1, read on the forward strand.
CGTGTCGATTTCAATGTTCCGTTGAACGATCAGGGCGAGGTCACCGACGACAGTCGCATCAGAGGAGCGCTGCCGACGATCCAATATCTTCTCGAACAGAATGCGCGCATCGTTCTGATGAGCCACCTTGGCCGCCCAAAAGGGAAAGTAAATCCACGATATTCCCTTCGACCGGTTGGAAAAGCTCTCGCCGAACTCGTTAGCACTCCGGTTCTGTTTCTCCACGAATCGATTGGGGAAAATGTCGAGGAAGCGGTTGCTCAGATGCCGGAAGCGAGCGTGACCCTTCTCGAAAATGTCCGTTTTCATCCCGGAGAAGAGAAAAACGATCCGGATCTCGCCGCATCGTTTGCGAAGCTAGGCGATATCTATGTAAACGATGCTTTCGGGACCGCTCACCGCGCCCATGCATCGACTGCAGGAGTTGCCGAACATTTTGAGACAAAAGTAGCCGGGCTTCTGATGGAGAAGGAGCTCAAGTTTCTCGGGGAACAGACCGACAATCCAGCCCGTCCTTTTGTCGTGATCCTCGGTGGAGCGAAGGTCAGCGATAAAATCAACGTCATCAACCGATTGCTCGAAAAAGCTGATTCCATTCTGATCGGCGGAGCGATGGCTTACACGTTTCAGCTCGCACTCGGGCGGAAGGTCGGAAAAAGCCTCTCGGAACCGGATAAGGTCGATGTGGCAAAAGCAGCTTTGGAAAAAGCAAACGAGCGCGGCGTCGAGTTTCTTCTGCCTGCCGACAACCTGATCGTCGATTCGATCGATTTTGCGAACGGAAAAGTTGGGAAAACTGATTTTACGAAAGAAGGCCAGGATATTCCCGACGGCTGGGAAGGTGTCGATATCGGTCCGGCGACAATCGAACGGTTTCAAAAGGTGATCGCCGGTGCAACAACGATTCTCTGGAATGGACCGATGGGGATTTTCGAAATCGAGGCCTGCAGCAAGGGAACTTTTTCGATCGCCGAAGCTATCGCCTCGAATCGCGACTGCGTTTCGATTATCGGGGGAGGCGATTCGGTAAAAGCATTGAAAGAGAGCGGGCATTCCGACAAAGTCTCTTTCATCAGCACCGGCGGCGGGGCGAGCCTGGAATTTCTCGAAGGCAAGGAATTGCCCGGAGTCGCGGCGCTCGACAAGGTGTAATTATTACAACTTCGCCATCCCTGAACGGAAGTAGCGGAACATCATCCTGAAGTTAAAAAAATGCGAAAATTTCTGATCGCGGGAAACTGGAAAATGAACAAAAACTCCGACGAGGCACAAAGCCTTGCTTCGGAGATTGCACAGACGTTGGGCCGTCAGCACGAAGTCGATGTGGTCATCTGCCCGCCCTTTACCTCTCTGGAAAGCGCCGCCCGTGCGATCGAAAGCTCGGGCGTTAAGCTCGGCGCCCAAAATATGCATCCGGAACGTTCCGGCGCATTTACCGGAGAAATTTCTGCAGAAATGCTGCGGCACCTTTTCGCAACTTATGTCCTTGTCGGACATAGCGAACGTCGGGTTCAGTTCGCGGAATCGGATGAATTTATCAACCGGAAGGTTCTTGCCGCTCTCAACAGCCGCTTGAAGCCGATCCTTTGCATCGGTGAAACGCTCGAGGAGCGGGAAGCAGATAAGGCTTTTGAAGTTGTTGGCAACCAGTTAAAAGCAGGTTTGGCAAATGTGCCTGCTGATCTGGCTGATTTGGTAATTGTCGCTTACGAGCCGGTCTGGGCAATCGGTACCGGAAAAACAGCGACTCCTGATCAGGCGCAGGAGATCCACCAATTTATCCGCGAAGAACTCAAAAATCTTTTTGGAGATGCGCAAGCGGACCGGACCCGCATCCTTTACGGCGGTTCAATGAATCCGGGAAATGCCGAAGAGTTGCTGAAACAAGTCGATATCGACGGCGGCCTTATTGGCGGAGCTTCCCTGGAAGCGCGTTCGTTCCTGCAGCTCGTGGAAATCGCTTCCGGACTTTCGCAATAGGTTTCCGTTGAGGAGCCGCCGGTTGAAAGAAAATCGGCGGAAAGGTGCCGTCAAAGGTTAGCGGCAATTCTGCGGCTGAAGTCAGATCTTTAGGATTTGGCGAATTTTCTCTCTGGTCGGGCCCTGAAGTTCGACGCGCTTGTTGCGTGCTTTGTCGCCGCCGATGATCCGAATGCTGTTTCTCGAGACTCCGAGCTCTTTTGCGAGAAACACGATCAGGGCCTGGTTTGCCTTTCCCTCAACGGCCGGAGCCCGGAGCTTGATTTTGACACCGTCACCGTAGGGACCGGCGATTTCGTCGTTTTTCGCGTTCGGTGTTACGCGGATGTTTACAATGGATACGTTTTTAGCGCTCATTCTGCCACAACGATCTCGAGGCGTTGCCAATTAAGATCTTCAAGGGTGGCAGGAATGGTTTTAAATTGCAAATGGCGCTGAAAATTCGCGTTACGGAGCCTCGCGTTAAACGGCCATCTGATCGTTTGTAAACGAAGTCAGGCAATCGCGAACTTCGCCCATCCGACTGTAATCTTTGGGACGAATAAACCGATAGATTTGGATTCGGTTAGAGATTTCCGCAATCTTTTGAAAATATTCGGCGGGTGGTTTTCCTTCAAAAACCTGAGCGCCGTAGGTGTTTTCAAAAAGCTCAAAGAGTGCTTCGGCTCGCGACATCTCCTGAATCGAGATCTCATCACCTTCTTCGAGAAGAAAGAGCGTCCGCAGCGATTGCGGTTTTCGCTCCCAAAGCTCGTCGGCCGGAAAAAAGCCATCTTTGACCGCATCCGGATAAAGAGGACCGATGCTCGAAAGATGTTTTCCGGTGACTTGAGCTGAATCGTGCGCGAGCTTTAAAACAGAAAATCCGGGCCAGGTTTGAACACCGCCCGCGGAATCAGGATTTATAAAAAGGAGATCATCGGAGAGAAAATGCCAGCCGTTATTCGTGAGTTGTGCGACCATCGTTGATTTTCCCGCACCGCACGCGCCGACAAAACCGATTGCCTCGCCCTCGCGACAGACGGTGCTTCCGTGGATGCAAAAAACTCCGCGCTGATACATCAGAGCCGCGAAGACCGGCTGGATCAATCCGCGCCATTCCGCCTTCGGACCGCATGGACGAAGTTCGATCTCTCGCCCTTCGATCACAGTAGCGATACCGACACCCGGATACGAGACCGTGGGTCGCGACGGATCGGACCAGTCCCAGCCGATTGTGGTTGGAGCTTCAGAAGCAGTTAGTCGGGAACCTTCAAACAAAGAGACTTCCGCCTCCTGTGCCGAAGTTGTCGACACTGGAAGCGGAAGCTCAATTTGAGTTTGAATACGTATCCCTGCGAGGTAATAGCAGGTCATTGATAAGGGTTAGAAGGAAATGTTATTATTTCCCTTTCCTCTGCCGTTTCCTTTCCCCCTGCCGTTGCCTCTGCCATTTCCGTTGCCTCTTGCTGTCAGCGTTAGACTAGAGACAGTCCCGTAGCTCGAGAGCTTTGGAGCAATGTAACTACCGGACGAGTGTTTTGTGGTAACGTTTGATATATTCATCACGATCAGACTAGCTCCGTAGTATCTTATTTTCAAGTGGTGTTTCTTTCTTCGAGACCTGATCAATCAATCCTCTTTTTACTGTCAACCGGTAAGGTTTTACATGAGGAAGTGGAAGTGAATGGGTACAAGAAGTTTGTAACAAGAAATAAATACGAAACAGTTTATATCGTTGAGTGACCGACGACTTGGAACGATCGATTGGGAATCGCTCCTCCTTCAGACTTTCAACAAGAGAAAGATAGGCTAGTCGGGGAGTCTGGAAAAGTGCTCTGCGGACGGTTTAAAATTGGAAAATTCTTGGGGAAGATGCTTTCCAATGATCGTTTCCGAACCGACTTTTACCCATGCATGAGCCTCAAATTTTCCGGAGACCTGTTTGGCTCCGTAGCAGATCGTCGAGGAAATCCCGCGACGTCCAAGGAGAAGACGCGTGGCAAACGCCTGCGTCAGGCAACTCGCTTTGGGAACCCGACGCGCGGCTTTGGAGACCGTTTGAGCGATCGTCAGCGGCTTGAGGCCGGTCGGGGTTTTCCCAAAATTCCGGGCTAGATATCGCTCGGTAAACCCGAGGATTCTTCGAAAAGGGAGAAGCCAAAGACTGAAACGAATAAGAACGACGACCAGAAAGGCTTCGAAGCAAAGGAATTTTTGCTCCCTTGGGAAGGACCGCCAATTACGTAGCCATTGCATCGCGTGCTTCGATCAGTTTTGCATTCAGCATCTGCTCCAGAAGTGCAGACATATCGCGGGAGGCTTGTTCGGATGGAACATCGAAAGCGGCCAGCATTTCCTCGCGAAGTTGATCGAATCGAATCGGTTTTTGCATGCGTTCCCAGAGAAAGGCAGCGGTCTCGTTCAGACCGTAATAAATGCCGTCCGAGATTTTTAAAATGGCAGCATCACCGGAAAGATCACAGGTAAGGTGATCGGGAAGCGCCGCAATAATTGTTTCGTCGTTAAATCGGGGATTGTTATTTTTCATGTCTTGGAGTGAGACTCATAATACTTCACTTTTCAAACTCATGCAAGATGAAGAAACGGTAATTGTTCCTCTCTTATTGCTTTTCAAGAGTTTATAGAGGGACCCTCGATAGAATCAGCTGGTCTTCTTTCGTAAAGGCTTCCGGCTGTTCCTGGAAAGCTTTTCTCTTCGGAATAAAATGATGTGCAAACGAATATGTTTCGTTGACCTTTTTCTATTTTCGCATTTTCCTAAAAGGCAGCTGCCATGTTCGACGCCCTCAAAAAATGTTGGATGCTTCTCCCTTGTAAAATGCGCTGGGCGCTCGCCGGACTTTTTGTCCTGATGCACCTGCAGGCATTTTCCCAACTCGCGCTTGTTGCGTCCTTTTTCCCGTTTCTCGATGCGATCGCCACATCGGGCGAATCGGTTGGAAATGGTTTTGGAATCGCCCTCCGCTGGTTTCCCGAAATAACCGATTCTGCCCGGATCGGACTTTTCGGCGGTTTTGTGATCGCCGCAGTGGTTGTTTCGAACTTCCTCGGTGCGTTGCACGGGATCGCGATGGCGCGTTTTTTTGCAACGCTCGATTCACATATTTCCAATCGGCTTCTTCGCGGATATCTGATGCGTCCGTATTCGTATCATTTGAACCGGAATTCATCGGAGTTCATGCGGAATATTTTTTCGGAAACCGACCTCGTGACCGGCGGATTTCTCGATAGCGCGTTGGGCGCCTGCTCGGCTGCTCTAACGATTATCGGAATCGGAGCGCTCTTGTTTTTCATGAATCCGCTCATCACTTTGGCCGCGGGCATCTTTTTTGCCGGAAGTTACGCGGCGATTTATTTTCTGGTTCGGCGTCGCCTCGTGAAGGCTGCCGAGGAGCGTGCGGATAGCGATGATGCCCGGTATCAAGCCGTATCCGAAGCTTTTGATTCGATCAAAGTGCTGAAGGTTCTCGGCCGGGAGGAATTTTTTGCAAATGCTTTTGAACGGCCTTCGCGAAACTATTTTTACAACCTCGAGAAGGCGCAGCTTTACAGCGCGATCCCGAAGCATGTGGTAGAAACGATCGCATTTTCCGGAATGGTCATCATCGCGCTTTTGCTTTTCCAAAGAAGCGGAGGTGTCGCGGGCGCTCTGCCGGTCCTCGGCGTTTTCGCCGTAGCCGGTTATCGATTGCTGCCGGCAATCAAGGGATTTTACGCGAGCGTGAGCAATCTTCGCTATTATCAGGGGAGCGTCGAAACCATCTTCGAAGCCTGCAACGAACCTGAATCATCGGTCGAAGTCAGTGAGGATCCATCAACGCGTCTCCCGTTTCAAAAAACAATTGAATTTCGCAACGTCAGTTTTGCCTATCCAGGCAGCGATCGGCAGGTTCTTCGCAATCTCGATCTTACCATTCCTGTTCGGGCGCGCATCGGACTTTGCGGACGATCGGGAGTCGGAAAAACGACTTTGGCGGATTTGGTGCTCGGGCTCTTCGAACCGGTTTCCGGCGCTATTCTTATCGACGGAGTTCCTCTTAGCGCAAAAAACCGCCGGGCTTGGCAGCGCAATTGCGGCTACGTTCCCCAAGAGATCTCTCTCATCGACGGATCGATCCGATCGAATATTGCTTTCGGAATTGAAGGCGAACAGATTGATGATGAGAAGGTTGTTGCAGCCGCGAGGATGGCCAATCTCGATGAGTTTGTAAAAGAATTACCGGATGGCTACGAAACCGAAGTCGGTGAAGGCGGCGTTAGGCTCAGCGGCGGTCAACGTCAGAGAATCGGGATCGCGCGCGCGCTTTACCACGATCCGGAGGTGATCGTTCTCGATGAAGCGACGAGTGCTCTCGACTACGAAACCGAGGAAGCAATCGTCGACGCGCTTCGCTCACTTGCCGGACGGAAAACGGTCATCATGATCGCCCATCGCCATTCCACGATCCGCGAATCGGACTTCCTGATTCACCTTGAAAATGGACAAATCACGAAAAAAGCAGCGGAAATTTTGAGAAGTTGAGCAAGTGAATTGCGGAAACAGCTCAACTTCCCTCCGGAACTTTTTCCGATTTCCCGAACAGCTTTCCGGCTAAACGAATTGGGCGGATCAGGTAATAAAGGGAAAGCCATTCGACGTTGATCGAACGGATATCCGCATAGCCGGGCTGAAGGCTGCTGTAGAAAACCCAACGCAACCGCGCCAAAA
>DATGSL010000043.1:0-3343 GCA_035302665.1 Opitutales bacterium
GATCGGCGGCTGTTCGAAAGTTGAAAAGGATATTCCGCCTTTCTTCATCGCTGATGGCCAACCGGCTTACGTCCGCGGTGTAAATGTCGTCGGTTTGCAACGGGCAAACTATACGAACGAGCAGATTTCGGTTATTAAAACAATTTACCGAACGCTTTATCGGGATGGCCTAAATCGGACTCAAGCTCTCGAAAAATTGGCGACGATCGGAGATGGAACCAGCCGAGAAATCGAGATCATCCGCGACTTTGCAGCCAAAAGTTCCCGCGGATTTGCCTCGGGATCGAAGGTTCGATGAAATTTTTTACCCGTTCTCTGATCTGACGACGGCAGACTACCGGACCTTTTGATGAAGGGAACGGATTTGAGCGACGAATTCTGGAACCGGTCCATCGACATCGATTGAAGAAACAACTTCCTGGATCGGACGAATCACAACGCGAGAAGGTTCGAGATCGAGTTCTTTTTTCCATTCCGCTAACTGTTCGGAAGAACTTGCATAGACAATCCGACCGAGTCCGACAAAACCGTGCGCGGCCGAACACATCGGACAATGTTCTCCCGATGTATAAACGGTCGCAGCAGCTCTTTCCTCAGGCGTCAAATTGGACGCAGCCCAACGCGCAAGTTCAAATTCCGGATGATGGGTCGGATCGCCGCTGGTCACTGTTCGGTTTCGATCTTCCGCAAGGATTTGTCCATCTTTAACCAAAACCGATCCGAATGGTTCATCTCCTGCTTCGACAGCCTCCGCAGCAAGCTCAACACATCGCTGCAAAAATTTTAAATCGTTTTTATCAACCATATTGAAACTCCGATTCCCGAAGCACGATTGTCAATCGCTCATGATATATTCCAGGAGATCGGCCATGCCCTGAACATCGAGAGCACCTTCGAGTCCTTCGGGCATCATTGAGCGTTCCTGACTCCGGATCCGAACAATATCGGCCCGCGAGATCCGTTGTTCCTGTCCAAAAGCCTGACGCAACGTAACGCTTTGCGGCGTTTCATCGACAATCAAACCGAAATGACTCTAACCATTTTTCGTTTCCACCAAATAGGCGAGGTAAGCCGGAGCGACTTCGGCATTTGGATCGATAATATTCGCGAGCAGGCTCTCTTTCCCGGCCGATTTCATGGCAGCCAAATCGGGACCGAGAGCATAACCTCTATTTCCATCGCGATGGCACGATGCACAAAGAGTTTGAAAGCGTTCTCTGCCACGCTCGATGTCGCCGGAGAGTCCGAGAGAAACCTGAAATCGCTCAATTGCTTCCGCTCGATTTTCATCTCGTTCTTTCGGAAAAAGATCCTCCGTTAACCGTCCAATTTCCTCTTTCTCATGCTCCCGCAAAAAATCGATTTGTGTCGAAGAAAGATCGGATTTTGCAACCGATCCATCTTTCACTGCCTGAAGCAAAAGCAACGAGCGAGCCGGCCATTTTAGAAATACCGTTAGAATTTCACTCCGGATTCGCGGCGTAAAACGATCCCAACCTTCAAAAATGTTTTTCAATTGATCCGTTTCATCGAGCTGATCGAGTGCTTGAATCGACGCCAATTGAATTTCCTCAAAATCGTCAGTATTCAAAAGCGAAAGAAAGAGCGGGCCTGATTCCGAAATTTGATTGATCGCGAGAACCCGAATCGCATCGGTACGAACCGCTACCGGAATCTCCCGATTCTGAACGGTCACAATCGCTTTTTCGACAATCGCTTCAAAGGCCTCCATTCCAGCTGCTTCCACAATCGAACTTCCTGCACGGCTCAAACCTTCGCCAAAAGTCCGAATAAAATCGAAACTGATTTCCGGAGGTTGCTTAGCCAAAAAGGTCACGACATCCGCAACTTCCGCTTTTTCGTTCTTTGCAGCGACCATCCCGATGAGAGTCGCGAGCAGGGAACGAAATTTCTCTTCCGTCAAAAGTTCATTTTCAACTGCGAGAAGACTGAAAAGTTCTCCCGCAACATCATTCGCGGAATTCAAAGCTGCAGCCCGGATCCAGCGATCCTCAAAATCGATGCGAATAATTTCCGCCAAAGAATCGGCTCGTTTCGGATGAACGAATTCGCCGAGAGTGAATGCAAGCTGATAACGCACAAATGGAGAAGGATCGGCGCTCAACGTAACAAGTTGGTCAGCAATCGCTTCGAAGTTCGTATCCCTCTCAGCCAAAAGATTTTCATAAGCCTTAACAGCATGTTGACGGACCCGATCATCGGGATCATTGAATGGTGTTAAAAGATCTTTTGCCTCCAGCGCACCGAGCCCATCCAAAACATAAATCGCATGGAGACGACCGAGCGGCTGATCGGAATTTTCCAAAAGATTTTCGAGAAGCGGAACTGCTTCCCGATCTTGTTTTTCATAAAGGAGCCTCGCTGCCGTATCCCGATGCCAACCGTTCGGATGAGCAAGGGTTTCTACAAGCTCCGCTGTCGTCATTTCGCCCAAACGAACCGGAGGTGGTGCCTCAAAATCTTCCGGTACAATCCGATAGAGTCTTCCTCGATCGTTTCCGCTGTTGAGATCGAGATGTTTTTTAATCTCTTCGGGCAAAGACCACGGATGCTCAATCACCTCGCGATACATATCGAGCACGTAAAGCGAACCGTCGGGCGCATTTTCAAAATCGACCGGACGAAACCAAATATCGGTCGATGCCAAAAACTCGACCTCCTGCTCATCTGCCGGACGTTCGGCGATCGGTTCGACTCCGTTGTAACGGATTTCTTTTCGATGAATCAGATTTCCGCCGACATCGCCGACAAAAGCATTTCCAAGAAACTCCGGAGGAAGTGCATCTCCTCTATAAATCGTTCCGCCACTAGCACCTGTAAAATATCCGGAAACCCGGCCGCCTCCTTCGATAATTCCAGGAACGATCCCTTCAACCCGCCATTTCGTCCGCATGATCCGCCACGGTTCGTCGGGACTGATCCGATAAACTTCCGCAGCCGGACCATCGACCGGAATATCGATCAGATTTTTCGAAAGAGGAACAAGCGGATTTCGTCCGACGTAACGTTCATCATACATCAAAGCCTGCAAATGACGGCTATTGCTCGAAACAATCTTTTGACCGCGATTATCAAAGCTCATTCCGTGTTGCCCACCGCCTGCTTCCGCCCGCAATTTCAACGTTTTCGGATCGAAGGAAAAATCGCGCGCGCGCAACTCGACCGGCGGATCGTCCGGATGAACCAGCGAGCGGACCGTTCCACCATTTCCGGAAGTCGCACCGTGAATCCGGTTATCGAGGCCCCAGGTAAGATTATTCAAAAGAGCCTGAACATTCAGACGCTTCATGTGACTTCCAAAACCGGTAAAAACCGTTTTCCG
>DATGSL010000044.1:0-6953 GCA_035302665.1 Opitutales bacterium
GGTCGTTCCCGAAAGAGTGATTGTTGTCACGACCTCACTAGGGCGACGCCGTCTTGTCGAAGCGTTATTTGATCAAGGCGGTTGGGAGGCTCTCCTGATCGCGCTGGAGGAACGCGGGATTCCGGTGGAAGGAAGGCTCAAGTTCGGCAACATCGGCGATTCGATTCGTGCTTTTCCGTCTGCTGATCGCTCTGCGGAGCTGGACGATATTCGGAGCGAGGCGGATAACGGGATTGTTGCGGAAACGTTGTGTGAAATTGTTCGCGGCCTGGCGGATGATGAAGAGAGGCCGATCATCGCATCGCTTGCCGGTGGTCGGAAAACCACAGGAGCGCTTCTGCATTCTGTCATGACGCTTTTCGGGCGCGCTCAGGATCGTTTGACGCATGTTCTTGTCGATGCGCCCTTTGATCGAGTGCCACATTTTCTGTTCCCCGGTTGGCCGGCCGAAGTTTTGCATCCCGATACCGGAAAGTTTATTTCGACCGGCGATGCCCGTTTGCGTCTGGCCGAAGTTCCGTTTGTTCCTCTCCGATATCTTTTTCATCGGGACTTGAAACGTTCCGCGGGGAGTTATTCGCGCCTGATCGCTCAGGTTCGCAATTGGGTTTTGAATATCGATCATGATCTTGAAGTGAGCCTGAACGCCGATCGCGGGGAGGTTTTTGTAAACGGAAAGCCGATTCAGCTCTCGGCATTTGAGTTTGGTTTTTACCTCTTCTTTGCCAAACGGGCTGCGGCGGGTCGATCGCCGATTGCTGCTTACGCGGACCTTGATGAGCCGCTTCGCGAACTCGCACACGAGCATCAGCAGGCCGACGATTTCGGACATTGGAGTCAGGATCTTTTGGAGCGGGAATTCGACATCAAGGAAGATGCCCGGAAGTGGGCCAGCTCGATCCGAGGTAAATTGCGACAAGCGGGTTTTGGCTCGTATCAGATCGATCGCCTTGTGCCTGGCAAAGGACATTTAGCGATCCAGATTCCGCCGGAAGATATTGAGATCACCGGTTCACAATTCAGCGAATCATCTAAGTCGACGTAACCGAATTTTCAAACCTTCAACCTTGTTTCAAATTATGAGCTTACCCACCGATATGACTAATTACTGGCGCCGCAAGTTGAGTGCTTTCATGCACGACAATCCGAGCAAACCGTTCGATATTAAAAACCACGAAGAGCGGGCGATTCTTCAGCAAAAAGTCGATGGATTGCAGGATGAGGAGCGGTTTGAAAAAAAGGCCGATTTTCAGGCATCGGCTGCCGATCGTCTGCCGTTTCCTCACGCGGGAAAAGAAGGCGTTCGCGTGAGTTTTTCTGAAGGAATCAACTCGTTTCATCACCCTTTGTCGCCTGGAGAGGAGACGAAGTTTCGGATCGACAGCTCCCGATTGACGGCCGATCTCGCGGATGAGATATCGCAAGCGAACCGGCCGTACCTTGAAGAATCGAATGCGCGCGCCGATTTTATCGCCCGCTGGCGTTTCTGGCGGGCGTGGTGTTCGGACCGAAGCCAAAGACTCGCTTATCTGCCGGCCGACACCCGGGTTCCGGATCACAGCATCTGGAATCATATGGGAATGACCTCCGCTTTTCAGGGGTGTATCGATCGAGACAGCGAAGGTCGGGCGGCTCTGCTGCTTTTCACAATCGGACCGGTGCAGTCTTTCATCGCTGCCGCTCGCAATATCCGAGATCTTTGGAGCGGATCGTATCTGCTCAGTTATTTGATGAGTGCGGCGATCGGAAAACTTGCAGAAGAATATGGCCCCGATCATGTGATTTTTCCGAATGCCTGGGGACAGCCGCTGATCGATCTGCAGATGCGTTCGATTTATGAAAGCGCAAAAGTGCGCGGCGATTTTGAGGAAACACTCTGGGATCAGTTCTGGAGCGAAGATCCGCAGGTGCGCCAAGGTTTTCTGGTTCCGAGTCTTCCGAACCGAATGCTCGCTGTATTGCCGGCGGACGAGGCTGCTGAATTCGCCGAAAAAATGGAGCAGACGATTCGCGAAAGACTGCAGCTGATCGGTGAGGAGGTTTTGAAGCAAATCGATCTTCGGTTGAGCAAAAGAGAAATCGATTTCGACCCCGAAACCTTCCGCCGCCAGGTTGGGAGCTCTCTTGAGGTCCACTGGCATCTTCTGCCGATGCCGAACACGATTTCCGATGCTCTTGAGAAAGGAAAAAAGCATCTTCCGACAGAAAAAGATGCAATCCACTCATCGGTCGCATCGATTGAACGTCTTTCCCGGATGTGGGCCGCGTTGCCGGAAAAACATCATACGAGCTACGGAATGAGGAACGCCGCCAGTGCCTGGCCGGTTGTCGCGGCTCTCAATGCATGGTGTCTCGATGGAGTTAAGGGAACTCGCCTTTTTTCCGCCTGGGACGATCGGTCGAGCTGGAATTATGGCCGCGACTGCACGAAGGACTCGCTGACCGGAAAAGAGGAGGCGCTGCTTTCCGTGCCGACGAAGGAAAAGGAAGCGGCGGAATTGTCGAAAAAACTCGGCGGTGGAAACCGGCACCTGCTACGTCAGGGCGATCATCTCGGAGCGATGACACTGATCAAGCGCTTCTGGCATCTTTATTACCTCTCCAATCCGAAGTATTACGATTTCAAGCCGGAAGATTTCCGGATGCCGAATCTCCATCAACTCGCCAGCGGCGACCCGTTTGGGAGCGATGAGACAGGCGAATCCGAGGACGCCGACGGTTATTATGCAGTTCTTGCGCTCGACGGAGACGAAATGGGCAAATGGATCTCCGGAGAGAAACTTCCGAAAGTAAAAGAACAGCTCCATCCGAAAGCGCTGGAGTATTTCGAGGGAATTTTAGGAAAAGACGATATCCAAGCGTTTCTCGAAGGGAGCCGACCGTTGAATCCGTCGTTTCACCTTCAGTTTTCCGAAGCGCTCGCGAATTTCGGCAAATATGCCGTTCGGCGGATTGTCGAATCTTTTGACGGGCGACTGATTTATGCCGGTGGCGATGATGTCCTCGCTCTGTTGCCTGCAAAAACGGCGATCGAATGTGCACAGGCACTGCGGGCCGCTTTTCGCGGGGAACCGGCTCAATTGAAAAAATTGAAAGGAGTCTGGAAAAACCGTCGCAAATCGAAGGAGGTAAAACTTTTCTCATCCGAAAATCCGGATGGTTATATCCGGCTCCATTCCGATTTGAAGGAAGAGCATTCCTTCGAATACGAACCGCTCGAGTGGCCGGCGCTGGTCCTCGGACCAAAAGCGGATGTATCGGTCGGGATCGCAGTCGGACATATCAAATCTCCACTTCAGGATTTGGTGAAGGCGGCTCAGGCTGCGGAGAAACGGGCAAAAACCGTCCTGAACCGGGGAGCGGTTTCGATCGCGATTTTCAAGCGATCGGGCGAGCAGATCGAGTGGGGCTGCAAATGGGGAGAGGATCCGAATAGCGGACTGCTCGGCTTTTACGATGCGATTCACCGCGAACTCATTTCGGAAAAACTGAGCGGACGCTTCCCGTATCAGATGTATGAAGTGCTCTCACCTTTTCTTCCGAGAGACCAGGAATCAGCCGAAATGGATGCCGGGTTTTCAGAGCGGATTCCTGAAATTATCGAAATCGAACTGAAACGCGCATTGAAGCGCCAATACAGCGGCGACGGGAAAAAGGCTTCAGAGTTTGGCGCACAAATGATCGACCATTTTACAAAAGCCTGGGCCGACATCGAAGCACTCCACAAGGAGCCGGCCGATCGTCTCCGATCTTTTCTCGGACTCCTCCAATTGGCTGCCTGGACGAGTCGCTCTGCATCAAAACCCAAACAACCTGAAATTTCTCAACAAACCTCTCCCGAAACAGTCGGAGCTTCATCATGAACGAATTATTACTAGTCCCTGACGATGTTCTCTTTTTCCGCGACGGTCGTCCGATGACCGGCTCACTGAGCGGTCACGGCGCGCGGCTGCCCGAACCACATGTCCTGAGCGGTGCGCTGCACGTCGCTTGTCACCGTGCCTTTCAGGATGATCCTGGCGCTGGTCATCGGCACAGGTTTCGCCGGCGTGGCACCCGCCAGGCTGCACCTGAAAGCAATCGCGGCGAGCGATTCGGAGCGTTGACGAATGCAGGTCCCTTTCCAGTCAAACGGTCGGAGGACTCGGAGCCGATCTGGTATTTTCCGATTCCCTCCGATCTGACTGCGAAAACTTTGACTCCCGGTCTTCTACCGATGCGCCCGGAAGAATTGCTCGGAGAATCGTCTTTGCCCGAAAAGCTCTGGCCGCTGGCGAATCAGTTCCCTCCATCGAAAGTAGAGATGCCTCAATGGCTTTCGAAAGAAGGTTTTGAAAGTTATCTCCGCGCAGAGAGTGCGCAGGATGCGTTTCTTACGACAGGTGAGGTTTTCACCGCCGAGGCGACGATGGGAATCGGAATGGATCCGGAAACCGGTGCGACCCGCGACGGAGCTTTTTTCACAAAATCGCAACTCCGTTTTCATCGCGATTTTTGTCTCGGAACCTACGCAAGTCTGCCGGCTGGCAAGAACTCGGAAGGCGACCTCCTTTCCCGGCTTTTCCCTTCTGCCGGAAGGATCAGTCTCGGTGGCGAATCGAGAGTCTGCTCGGTCGATCGCCGGGAGCCGGAGGAAATCTCCTTCCCGCAAGGGCCGAAATTTGCCGGGAATTATGTGAAGTGGGTTTTGCTCTCGCCGGCGATTTTTCCTCATTTGCCTGCAGAAAACAGCCGGACCAGTTCCCATCCGGGCGGCTGGCTGCCGTCGTGGATCAATGAGGAAACCTTTGCGGTCGAAATGCTCGATGGACCTGGAAGGCGGAAAGCTGAACGGCTGAACCTGAAGCCCGGTCAACCGATTCGCGCCCGTTTGGTCGCCGCTCGAATCGCTCACGGCCTGCCGGTTACCGGCTGGACGCTCGGGCGGGAGGAGCGTTCGGCAGGAGCGAGATCGACCCTCCTCGGAGTTCCGGCCGGTTCTGTCTATTATTTCGAAGCCGAAAATGAATCGGAGGCTCAGAAATTGGCCGACGCTCTCAATTGGCACGGCCCTTTGGGCGAAAATTCCGGAACACGGATCGTCAATCGCCGCTCCGCGCTGATGGGCGAAAAAGGATACGGAATTGGCGTCTGTGGATCGTGGCAACCAGCGAAATCATCGACTGACGTCGGCTGACGTCCTTTTTTCAACAAATTCAATTGCAAACTGTTAAGTCTAAAAAAAACAATTCATGAAAACCCGAATTCTCTATATCTTCACAAGGACACCTTTGCATGTCGGCTCCGGCAGCTCTGTCGGAGCGATCGACCAGCCGATCCAGCGCGAGCGCCACACCGGCTTCCCGATTATTCCGGGAAGCAGTATCAAGGGGGTGATGCGGGATCATCTTCGCCATAATCTTTCAAACGGATCGGAGATTGAGGATGCCGTTTTCGGATCGACTCCTGCCCAGGGGAGCGACGAGGATGCGCAGGCCGGGGCTTTTTCGTTCAGTGAGGCGAAGCTGCTCGCATTTCCGGTTCGCTCGGCGAAAGGATCGTATGCGCTCGCAACTTCTCCGCTCGCTTTGCAGCGATATGCGCGGGCGGCCGGGCTCGATCTGGCGATTCCCGCGGAGATCGAGGATGGCGAATGTCTTTCCGGTCTCGGTGTTTTGATTCAGCGGGATCAGCGGAAAGGAGTCGCACTCGAGGAGTATGCTTTTAATTGGAAAGGCGAATTTCCGGAAGAGTGGGCGAACCACCTGAGCGGTCTTCTCGATGATGCGGTTCTTCAAGGGGCGAGAAACCGCTGGGTTCTGCTCTCCGATGGCGACCTTTCGCATTTCGCGCTCAATGCGACCGAGATCAATCAGCATGTTCGGATCAACGATAAAACCGGGACTGCCGAACAAGGCGGTCTGTTTGACGAAGAGACTGTTCCCTCGGAATCGCTTTTCTTCAGCAGCATCACCGATCTCCCGTATCCGTGTGATCGGGAGGCGGTTGTCGGATATCTTGGAAGTGAAAACCTGATCCAGTTCGGCGGCAATGCGACGACCGGACTCGGTTTCTGCACAGTAAAACTTGCCTGAAGAGAGGAGAAATTATGCAAAATTTAGATCAAATCCGCGCACGCAACGCTCTCGCTTTTTCCACCAGTCCGGAAGGTGCCCAGGTCGCCGGGCAGCAGGGAGGAGAGGTTATTAAGAAAATCCCTCCGCAGATCATCAATCATGGATTGCTGATGGCCTCCTCTTACGCATTTGATGAAACCACTCAGGGACAACCGCGAAATCTCGGCCATCGACTGGTTTACGATGCGATTGCGAAGCATCTCTCTGATCCTGCCGTCAATGTTCTTCCCGCCGGATGCGATACAGCGGAGAAGCTGGTTCGGCATCTGACAAAGGAGGGAACCTCTTCGAATGAATTGAGATGGGCGACCGCTGAAGCGATGGCCTGGCTCGTTTTTGCCCGCCGGTTTGTCAACCGGCCGCCGCAGAACGCCGGAGGCAACCGATGAGCCTGATTCCGATGACAAAAGACCTCGCTGGTCTGATCGATCCCAACGCCGGACGAGTCGAAAACAGATCTCTGCTGTTGGAGAAATTTGTGATTCCGAAGTCGTGGCCGAATCGAAAATGGAACAATCGTCTGAATGATGCTGATCGTTACACGATTCTGCGAATCAGCGAGAACGGGCATACGATTCTCCATGGAGAGGCGGGCCAGATTCGTGCAAGAAGAAATCAAAATGATCGGGATCAGATGAATCTTGAGGCGATTCACTCCGCTGTTCAGATTCGTCCCGAAGCTCCGGATGCAAAAAGGCTGCGAAGAGAACATTCTGAGCGTTTTATCCGTCTTGCGACCAGATCGCTGGGGGAGAATGCGATTATTTTTTGCGCCCGGTTAAGGAGCCGTCTTGCGATCAATCTCTCCGATGGAATCATTGAAAACGGCGGGATCGC
>DATGSL010000045.1:0-5261 GCA_035302665.1 Opitutales bacterium
CGGCTGGAAGATGGAGCCGCGCCGAGCCGATCTTGATAACGCTCTCTCCGGCAAACGAACGGGAACGCTCGGTTCCTATCTTTTGCCTTTTCAATTATCCATCCACGGCGGCAACTTCTCGGCCAATTCTTTCGGCACAGCCGATCGCACCGCGACTTGTTTCCGAACTTCGGCTGTCGAACGGGTCACCGCAATCAGCACCGTCCCGGCTTCGCGCAGAATCGGCCGGATCGCCCGCGACTCCTCCTGATCGACCGCCGCAACTCTTTCGAAAATTCTTTCCAGATGGTTTACCTTTGCGACCATCTGCTCGAGATGTTGGAGCACAGTCCGCTCGATCTCCGGGGCCGGCAGGTTTCGCGTGACCTCCGGCAGAATAATCATCCACCGTTTCTCCGTCCGATAAAGTTCGCGGAGTTCTTCCAGAAAATAATGACGCCAGCGGTTTCCATCTTCGTTGAGCGATTTTTTAAAATTCATTTTTCTTCTCCCTTTTTCCGCAATAGTAGCTGCAAACAGCCTTCCGGACAATCAGGCACGCTCCGAGATCGCTCTCAGTAAAGACCCAAAAGACCTTCGGGAAATCAAAAAAAAGAGGAGTCCAACCGAATCTTTCTTTCGGATCCGCTTTACCTTGACCGTTCAACTCCAGATGCCTACGCAATCGTAGGCCACGAAATTTTCTCTCCCGACAAAATCGATGAAGACCAGCCGCAACCTTTTACAAATCGCACAAGAAACGATCGAAAACACACTCGCCAGCCTTCCCGACGAGATCCGATCGCTGGCCGAGGCTCTTCCTCTGATCCTCGAAGGCCGACCTTCCCCGGAAATTTTGGACGAAGAAGTGGACGAAGATATTCTCGGTCTGTTTGTCGGAGATTCGCTCGAGGACCTCGGTGAAAGCGCCGCGCCGATGCCGGGACAGATTCTTCTCTTCTACGAAAACATCTGGGACTTCTCCGAAGAGAATATCGAAATCTACAAGGAGGAAGTCCGCATAACGTTCCTTCATGAACTCGGACATTACCTCGGTTGGGATGAACGCGATCTCTTTGAACGCGATCTCGAGTGAGAGAGTTACGTCTGGACGACCGGAGATTTTTTGGAAAGACAACCGGGACAATATTCTCTGTCAGGATTTTCAGCGAGCGCCTCTTTGTTAACGAGAAAAAGCCGGTGACAATCGTCATCGAGGCAATTGATGAGTTCGGCTCCCTTTTTGCCCGTATGAGCGCAAACGGCAATCGGAGGAGGTGCTTCCTCACCGCCGACCGGAACCGTCATTCGTTCGTCAAACACGAAACATTCGCCCTCCCAATACTCCGGTCCGAGCGTTTTTCCGTAAGTGACAATTCCGCCTTCGAGTTGATAAACTTCCTTGAAACCTTCTCTACGAAAGAGCGCCGAAGCTTTTTCACAGCGGATGCCTCCGGTGCAATACATCAGGACCTTCTTGTCCTTCAGATGCTCGTAATCCTTCAAAGCCTCCGGTAATTCCCGAAAAGTTTCGATCTGCGGCGTGATCGCATTTTTGAAACGACCAACAGCTGATTCGTAGTCGTTGCGAACATCAAAAAGAACTACATCCTCTTCCTCAATCGTCCGTTTCCATTCCTCAGGCGAAAGATATTCTCCGGTCTCCTTCTCCAAATCGAAATCATCGCCGGCCCCGAGTGTAACAATCTCCTTCCGCGGCCGAACCGAAAGCCGCTTGAAGGGAACCCATTCCTCTTCGTCGATCTTGAAATCCATGTCGGCAAATAGCGGATGTTCGGCCGCCCATTGCCGATAACGATCGGTCGCCTCCACCGGTCCGGCAAGCGTGCCGTTTATCCCTTCTCCGGCGATCAGAACCCGGCCTTTCAGTCCCAATTCGCGACAAAATTCGAGGTGTTCAGCCGCAAAGCTTTCAGGCTCCGGAATCGGAACATATTTATAATAAAGAAGAACGTGGAAAAATGAACTCATACAAGGAAGGCGTAAAACTGAACCTAAAAGACTCGTTTTTCAACGATCGAACGGAAGAGCCGGGAAACCGTCAAATCTGAAAATCGTTCGGTCCCTCCGGCTCACTTGAATGGGGCGATTCCCCTTTCGGATCTTTTCGGCTCTCGTCGTAAAAGATCCGGATATCCGCATCGGTCGTTTGCAACAGATGCGATGCGCGCAGGAGCGCACGCTTCGTGCTCATCGTCGGATTGGCTTCGCTGTGAAAAACATTTTCCCGACCGATCCGATCCATAAAACCGCTGTTTACAAAAACGCGCTCGATCTCCGGATTGATCCCGCTGATCAGTAAATAGCGGTCGGTTTTATTCAGAAAATCGAGCAACTGGTTCAACGCCACGATCGATGTTGCGTCGACATGGCGTGCATTTTTCAGGCGCAAAATGAAAATCCGGATATGCTCATCTTCTGCAATCGCGCGAATCTGATCCTGAAAAATTTCTGCCGCTCCAAAGAAAAGTTCGCCTTCGACATGGATAATCGAGATCTGGTTGTTCTCCCTTTTCTCTTTCGAGTCGAGTTCCGAAAGTGCACCCGAATCGGTAAATCCGTATTCAACCAAATGAGGCATCGCAGCTTTCCGAAGAAAGAGAACAAGCGAAACGCCGACCCCGACATAAATCGCCGTATCGAGTCGCAGAAAAAGGGCTGCAAGGAAAGTTGCGGCAAAAACAATCGCGTCGGAACGGGTCGATTTCACAGCAATGGAAATCTGTCCGGGATGGACCATCCGAATTCCGATAAAAATAAGCATTCCGGCCAAAGTCGGAATCGGGATAAAATTCGCCAACCTTGCAAAAAGTAAAATGATCAGCGCGACCATCGCACTGCTGACGACCGCCGAAACCTGCGTTTGCCCGCCGCTCTGGAAATTCGTAGCGGTCCGCGCAAAAGAAGCCGATCCGGGCATCGTGCCAAACATACTCGACATCACATTTCCGACCCCGAGTCCGATAATTTCCTGATTCGCGTTGATCCGCTGCCCGGAGGAAACCGCGATCGCTTTTCCCAGAGAAACCGTTTCGAGCATTCCGAGAATGGCAATCGCAATCGCTGGACTCATCAAATGCGGAACATACGAAACGATTTCATAAAACTCCGGCCCGCCCCCAAAGGTCGGTAATTCCGGAAGAATTTCCCCGACGTCGCGAATCAACCTCACTCCGAACCTTTCGCCGAGATTGAAAAGCGCTGCCGCAGATCCGGAAATGATGAGGACAATCAATCCGCCGGGCCAGCGCGGACGAAGACGCGCGAGGAGGATGAGAAACAGAATCGTCATCACCCCGACCATCATCGACGTCAAATTCAGCTGCACGCTGTAGAGATTGCGCGCAACATGGAGCACGACCGAGATAAAATCCCCGGCCGAAGCACCCGACATTCCAAAAAGATTCGGAATCTGTCCCGCAACAATCAGCAAGGAAACTCCGGTCGTATAGCCGACAATGACCGCGCGCGAAATAAAGCGGTTGAGCGAGCCGAGCTTCACCAAGCCGGCAACAATCTGAATCAACCCGATCAACATCGCGAGCGCCACGATCAGGTGAATCCGATTGATTTCGCCCCCTACCGTCGCAATCGTGCTGGCGAGGATGATACTGATCGTCGTCGTCGGACCGCTGACGAGATGGTGCGAAGAACTAAAAAGTGCGGTGAAGAAGACCCCGACGATCGCCGCGTAAAGAACGATCTGGGCGGGAACCCCGATAATCAGCGAAAAACCTATCGTTTGCGGAATCGAGACGAGCGCAACCGTGATTCCGGCGATGAGATCCTTGTTGAACTTTGAAAAGCTGTAGTTGTAGAGCTCCCGCAGAATTGGCAAAACGAAGGGGGAGGATGGCCCTTTCTTCCTGGACTGTTTTGCCGGACTTTTAGCCATGAACTCCGTCTTCTATCTTCGCTTTTCTCAACTATTGATTCCGATTCTTTCCAGGATCCGATGCAGGTCATCGTTGCCGTAATATTCGATGACAATTCTGCCTTTTTTTGGCGAATGCTTCAAGGCAACGCGTGTATTTAAACGGGAAGCGATCTGTTTTTCGATATCTTTCACCGCCGATTCCTCCGATTTGGCGATGACCCGCTCCCCGGCGCTCACCGGAGCTTTACGGTTTTTCAGGTTTTTAATCAACCTTTCGACCGACCGGACGCTGAGTCCCTCCTCGATGATTTTTCGCGCCAAAAGCGTCTGCTCAGCCTCCTCTTCAAGTCCGAGCAATAACTTTGCGTGACCGACCGAAATCATCCCTTTCCCGAGATAGCCGCGAATTTCCGCGTTCAATTGAAGAAGACGCAACGCGTTCGCAACTGTCGCGCGGCCCTTGCCCACGCGCTCGGCAACTTCTTCCTGCGTCAGGTCAAAATCGCGAATCAAACTCGCATAACCGAGCGATTCTTCGACCGGATTGAGCTCGGCCCGCTGGAGGTTTTCGATCAATGAAATCGAAGCCGAAGAGGCATCATTCGCGTCGATGATCCGCGCCGGAATTGTTTTCAACTGCAAATTTTTGCAGGCGCGCCAACGGCGTTCTCCGGCGATCAGCTGATAGCGATTTCCGACCCGACGAACGACGATTGGTTGCAGAAGACCTTCCGACCGAATACTATCCGACAATTCCTGCAACTGCTCAGAATCGAATTCGCGGCGCGGTTGAAAGGGATTCGGCTCGATTTGGCTGACCGGAATTTCTGCATAACCGGGCAATTCGGGTGCGGCAGGTGGCGGCACTTTTTTTGTTGTCGCAACTTTTTTTGAAACAGGCTTTTTAGAAGCTGCTTTTTTGGATGCCGATTTTGCCGGATCTGTTTTGCCGTCGGAGGACGGAGATGTGATTCCGCCGGAAATGAGCCCGCTCAATCCACGGCCGAGACGTGTTTTACCGTTTGCCATCAATTACTGCGCTGAGGAATAAAAAGGGTTTGGCCGACCTGGATCGATCCTGGATCGGCGATCCGGTTCGCATTTTGGATGTCGCGAACCGTCGACTTATGACGTGCCGCAATTCCGGAAAGAGTGTCGCCGCTTTTCACAGTGTAGGAAATGCCCTCTTTCGGAAAATCGTCGGAAAACGAAGGCGGATTTGCTGGCGTTGGTGGCGATGAGGAACGGCTGGAAACGTTTCGAGCCATCGTGTCGAGCGCATTCTGGGTCTGTTTCCCGAGCGCTTCGATCTGACGTGTGACATCGTTTAAAATTCGACGCCCCTGCTCGGAGTTCGCGGCCTGCATTTGCTGACGGAGATTGT
>DATGSL010000046.1:0-8205 GCA_035302665.1 Opitutales bacterium
CCGCTCGGAATTTTGACGGGCGTTTTGCTGGTTTTGGGACGATTGTCGGCTCAGCAGGAAATCACCGCTATGCGTTCGGCCGGTTTGAGTCTGTTGCAGATTGCCACGCCGATCTTTTTTATCGCGTTGGTCGGTGTCGGATTTTCGGTCGTGGTTAATTTTGAGTATGCACCGTCGGCGCGTCAGCAATATCGGGATGATTTGGCGCAGGCGGTGCGGCTGAATCCGCTGAATTTCGTCGTTGAGCGAACGTTTGTGGATCAATTTCCCGGCTACGTTCTGTATGTCGGTGAAAAAGAGGATGAGGTTTTGCGGGATGTCTGGCTTTGGGAACTCGATGATCAGCGGCGGTTGCGGCTTTTCATTCAGGCCGAATCGGGCGGATTGGCGTACGATCGGCAGACCGAATCGCTTTTACTGACGCTTGATCGCGGATATTCCGAAATTCGGGATGAGGACGATCCGGAAGAGGTGCGGGATTCGCGGAATCCGCCTCTTGAGTTTGCGCGGACAAGTGTTCGGCTTCCGTTGGAAAACATTCTCGGAAAAAGAACGGGCAACGTGAAGCTTTCCCGAATGACATTTTCTCAGATCATGGAGGAAAGACAGCAAATCTTGACGGCTCCGGAGGAGGAATTATCGCGTCCGAGGCAGTCCTCATTGATCCGCGTGCAGATGGAGATTCAGGAACGGTTTGCGATGGCTTTCGCCGTGTTATCCTTGGCGACCTTGGCGATTCCGCTCGGGATTACGATTCAGCGAAAGGAAACTTCGGCGAATCTCTTTGTCGCGCTGATCCTTGCCATGACCTTTTACATGTTGATGGTCGTTTTTGCCTGGCTGGAGCGGCAGCCCGGGTTGCGTCCGGATCTTCTGATGTGGGTTCCCAATCTGCTCTTTCAAGGGATCGGTATTTGGCTGTTTATCCGCACGGAGAAGCGCTGAAGGCTGATTTTTCTGTTGGAAAGATGCGAGGAACGCATAGCTTGGTTTTTTACTTTTTGTCGGCGGGTTCACGCCGATGGCAAGTGGCTGTTTGATGGCCGCATGTGTTAAGTGGGAAGAGAAATCCAACAACCAAACGGTTGAAAATTTATGTCTACGTATCAGCCAACTCTTTTGATTATCCGTGACGGATGGGGAGCGAATCCCGATCTCACGCAAGATAAATTCAATGCAGTGAAGCAGGCGCATACTCCGTGTGATGATCGGTTGCGCGCGAATTATCCGATGACGAAGATCCAGGCCTCCGGTCTCGATGTGGGCTTGCCCGCCGGGATCATGGGGAATAGTGAAGTCGGGCACCAGAACATTGGCGCCGGACGAATCGTAGATCAGGAGTTGGTGCGGATCAACAAAGCGCTTGAGGGTGGGGAAGTTCGGGAGAATCCCGTTTTTGCGGAAGCTGTGAAGCGAGTTCGGGAAAGAGGAACGACTTTTCACCTGATGGGAATCGTGTCAGATGCGGGCGTTCACGGAATGCTCGACCATCTTTATCGGTTGCTTGAACTTCTTAAAGAAGAGGAGGTAACGAAGGTTCTGATCCATGCTTTCACCGACGGGCGCGATACAAGTCCGACGAGCGGTCTCGGTTTTATTCGCGAAGTGGAGGCAAAATGTCGAGAGATTGGAATCGGACGGATTGCGACGGTTTGCGGGCGATTTTGGAGCATGGATCGCGACAATCGCTGGGAGCGTGTTGAAAAAGCTTACGCCTGTCTGACAGGAAATGAAAAAACTGAAACGGCTGAAAATGCGGAGGCGGCTGTTTTGCGTTATTATGAGAATCCGCTCGATCCTTCGCGGACTGGCGATGAATTTGTGACGCCGACGCGGATCGTCGATGCCGACGGAGAGCCTGTCGGTGCGATCGAAGACGGGGATGTTGTGTTGTTTTATAATTACCGGGGCGATCGACCGCGGGAGCTTACGAAGGCTTTTGTTGAGGATGATTTCGTCGGGTTTGAGCGGGGAAAGAAGCTCGATCTCTTTTTCGTGACGATGACGGAATATGAAACCGGTTTGCCGGTGGAAGTTCTTTTTAGAAAACCGCCGAAAATGAAGAATATTCTCGGTAGTTACGTCAGCGATCGGGGCATTCCGCAGTTTCGTTGCGCGGAGACGGAAAAATATCCACACGTCACCTTTTTCTTCAACGATTACCGGGAGGAGCCATTTCCGTTGGAAGAGCGGGTGGTGGCGCCGAGTCCGAAAATTGCAACCTACGATTTGCAGCCGGAGATGTCGGCTGATGCGGTGATGGAGGCGACGCGGGAGGCGATTTTATCGAAAAAATTTGGCCTGATTGTTGTTAATTTTGCCAATCCCGACATGGTTGCGCACACCGGTTCGTTGGAAGCGACGGTGCGAGCGGTGGAAAAAGTTGATGCGTGCGTGGCGGTTTTGCTGGAAGCGCTTGCGGAGGTCGGCGGGAAAGGGATTGTGACCGCCGATCATGGAAATGCGGAACAGCTCTGGGATCCGGTAAACAACAGCCCGCATACTTCGCATACGCTGAACCAGGTGGAACTCTACGTTGTCGGCGATGGTTATGAGAAGGTAAAGTTGCGTGCCGGAGGACGTCTGGCGGATGTTGCGCCGACGCTTCTCGATCTGATGGAACTGGAGAAGCCGGAGGAGATGACGGGCGAAAGTTTGATCGTCGATTGAGTGGGGTTTTGTTTAAATCGGTTTTTACTCGTCGCCGTAGTCATCTCTGACCGGGATGCTTCCCTGCGTGGCTACGGCTGACCAGGCTGCGAGCGAGAGAACGCACAAACCGACGATGACAGTATTCCACATCGCTGCGTCATCGCCTCCGAAATTGAGCATGAAGGGAGACATGACCAGCCAGATGGCGAGGACGAAGTTGAACCAGCTTAGACCTGCTGCGCGAAGAGGTGATGTGGTTCGGATCAGGGCAAAGATCGCGATCATCGCCCCGACAATCACGCTGTTCCAGGTCGCGGAGGTGAGGTCCGAAAACCCGACCGCCCAAGGCGCAATGACGAGCCAAAGGCCGAAAAGAATATTCAATCCGCTGGCAGATCGGGCTTGAGCGTAAGGTCTTTCAAAGGAGGTGGCCATTTTCGTTTTCCTTTCGTATTCGGGATCGAATGAAGAGCGAAAGGAAACTTACCTCCGGCCCGATGAGATTCAATCGGGCGAAGACCTGACGGAAGTATCGGTAAAAAACCGACAGCCGGATTCACGGCGCCTATGCAGCGCTGGAAGAAGCGTTTAAAGGCGGCTTACCAGATCGTCGATCGCGACGTGCTCCTGAATCATATTTTTAATGACCGGAATTTTATCTTCGTCTTCGGGCTGGGTTTTGATCGTCATTCGATTGATAATCGTCGCCACCTGGTAACTGTCATGGGTCGTCGCAATCACAGGAATATTTGTCTGGGCGAGCAGTTCCATGATTTTTTGGTGCGGCATGATGTCGCGCGTCAGGATGATTCCTGAAATGACCTGTTTCCCGGAAATCCCGGTTGAGGCGATGGCGGCCAGAATCACGTCGTCGCGATCTCCCGGTGTGATCACCAAACCGCCCGGCTGCAGGTAATCGACGATCCCGCGCGCGGTCATGGCGCCGATGACAAATTGTTGAATCCGTTCGTAAAGGCCTTGGGCTTTGCCGTTGATCCAGCGCGCATCGAGCTCTTCGACAATCTGCGAAAGATTCGGCGTGCTGAGCATCTTTTGTGCGGGCAGAACTCCGAGCAACGGAATTCCGAGACGGGCGAGACCCTTGCCTGCGTAGGTCGTGACCAGCGGGATTTTGTCCGGGTGGACTTTGTTGAGAATGGCGCCGATCACCTCGACGCCATGTTTGTCGAAAAGGGCTTTGTTGAGAGCGATTTCGTCGACCGGCCGTCCGATTCCGCCTTGGGAAACGATGACAACTTTCGCGTCGAGGAGGCTGGCGATTTGGGCATTTGAGAGATCGAAAACGGCACCGACCCCGGCGTGACCGGTTCCTTCAATGATCGTGACGGCTTTTTCCCAGGAAACCCGATCGAAGGCGTGGCAAATCCGGTGGATCAGTTTATCGTGCATCGCATCCGGATCGGAGAGGTAACGCCGGGTAAAAGTCGGATCAATGGCGACCGGGCTCATTTCCTCAAGCGGGACCTGCACATCGTAAATCGTATCTAAAAGGAGCGAATCCTCGTCGATGCTGTGTCCTTCGATTTCGACGAAACGCTGGCCGACCGGTTTGATGAAACCGACATCGGTGAAGAGCGTTTGGAGGGCGCCGTAAAGACCGAGGCAAGTTGTGGTTTTGCCGTCGTCCTGTCGGGTCGCAGCGATGAAAACCCGTTTGGTTTCCTTGTTGGTCGGGCTGCGCAACAACGCGGTTGGCTGCGGTAAATCGGATTGGGTAGATCGGTCGCTCATCAGCCGTAAAGGAGGCGGTGATCAATCGCCTGGCAACCGACGATCGTAGCGGTGCCGAAGATGTCGTGGGCACTTGCGCTTCGGCTGATTTCCGCTGCTGGTTTTTCGAGTCCGGTAATGACTTGGCCAAACATCGGTGTTCCGGCGAGGATTTGCACCATTTTGGCTGTGATGTTTCCGCTATTGAGATCGGGAAAAATCAGAACGTTCGCTTGGCCGGCAACGCTGCCACCGACCTCTTTTGTTAAGGCAACTGCTGGATCGAGTGCCGCGTCGACCTGCATTTCTCCATCTATTTCCATTTTCACCTGCGTTTTGCGGGCGAGATCGCGAGCGAGTTCCGCGGCGGCGCGCATCCGGGCGATGGACTGGTAACGGCTCGTGGAGCTTTTCGTGGAAAAACTGAGCATGGCGACCCGCGGAAGGGCATTTGTCAAATGGTGAGCGATCCGGGCGGTTGTGACGGCGATATCGCTCAGCTGATTGACGGTTGGTTCCGGGATAACGGCGCAATCGGCCAGGAAAAGAGTTCCGTCGATTCCGAGCCGAGGATTGTCGAGATCGAGGATCAACATCGAGGAGGCGGTCTGCACGCCCTCTTGTCGCGGAATGATCTGGAAAAGGGGGCGGAGCGCACTCGACGCGGATTCGGTGGCACCGGAGACGATCGCATCGACCTGATTGGTGGCGAGCATCATCGTTGCGTAATAATTTGGATTTTTGATCGCCGCTCGCGCTTCCTGGCCGCGGACGCCTTTGTAGCGACGGAGGTTTTCAAAACGTTGAACAAAATCGTCGAAGTCGTCTGTCCGTTCTGGTTCGACCAGGCGGATACCTTCGAGGCTGATGTCGAGTCGGGCGGCCGTTTCCTTGATCTGGGTACGATCACCGACGAGAATCGGCACGCCCATCCGGCGCGTGGTGAATTGGCGCGCAGCTTGGATGATCCGAGGATCGGAGCCTTCCGGAAAGACGATCCTCTTTGGGTGCCGTTGGAGTTTTTCGATCAGTTTTTGGATGAGTGCCATGAACTTTGAATGGATGAGAGTGGCGAAGAATCTCCTTTTAGAAAAGGAAATAAAGATTCATAAGGGGAGAGTGTCGAAGAACCTGCAACGCATTGGGATTGTTTCGGTGGCGACGGTGCTCTCGCGCGTGCTCGGGTTGTTGCGCGATGTGCTGACTTTTGCGGTTTTCGGGGTCTCGGCTTACGCGGCTGCTTTTCTTTTTGCGTTTACGTTGCCGAATCTTTTTCGGCGCTTGTTGGGAGAAGGCTCGCTCGTCGCGGCGCTTGTTCCGACGTTGACGGAGGAATTGGAGGAAAATGGCCGGGGTGGAGCTTTCGGGCTTTTGAGTCAGGTTTTTTCGTGGCTCTTGGTTGTAACGACACTTCTTGCGCTCGTTTGCATCGGCTTATTTGCATTGATTCCGCTGATTGGCGGATTGGAGGATCGCTGGTATCTTAGTTCCCGGCTGGCGATTTTTCTTTTTCCCTATCTGATTTTCGTCTGTTTGGCGGCGGCGCTGGCTGCGGCGTTGAACGTTTTGCATCGGTTTGCGATTCCGGCACTGACTGCGGTTTGGCTGAATCTGGCGATGATTGCCGCACTTGGGGGCGGCGGTTTTCTTTTTGCCGAATCTTACGAAAAACAGGTTCTGTTGCTTTGCCTCGGGGTATTGGTCGGCGGATTTTTGCAGTTGGTGATTCCGTTTCTGGCGCTGGTAAAGGAAGGTTGGCGTCCTCGCTTTGAGTGGAAAATGACGCCTCGGGTGAAGGAAGTCGGGATGTTGATGGTGCCTGGATTGGCGGGGACGGCGATTTTTCAGGTGAATGTGATTGTTTCGCGTTCGCTTGCCTTTGGCGTCGATGAATCGGGCGTTGCGATTCTTTATTTGGCGAACCGATTGATGGAGTTTCCGTTGGGGATTTTTACGATTGCGGTGGCTACGGTGATTTTTCCGGTCCTTTCGCGGCATGCGGTTCGCGGCGATTCGGAGAATTACGCGGCGACCTATCGGCAAGGATTGCGGATGATCTTGCTGATCACGGTGCCGGCAGCTGCCGGGATCTCGTTGTTGAGCGAGCCGATTCTGGAGCTTTTATTTGAATATGGTGCGTTTGGGGCGACAGCAACGGCGCTAACGGTGCCGGTGCTTGCACTTTTCTCGTGGAGTTTGCCTCTTTATTCGATCGCGACCTTTGCGACGCGCGGATTTCATTCGCTGAAAAATACGTCGACTCCGGTTCGGATCGCCGGCGCAAGTTTTCTGATCAACCTCGGTTGCAGCTTGGCCTTGATGAAACCGTTCGGGATTTTCGGTTTGGCGCTCGCCAATCTGATAGCAGTTTTTTTCCAAAGCGCGATTCTTCAGGTGCGTTTGATAGTTGCGGCGGAACCGCTGGAATTGCGTCGGATTTGGTCGGATTTCTTCAAAATTGCGTTTGCGACCGGCGCGATGGCCTTATTGTTGTGGATCTCGCTTCCGTGGACGGATGACTGGTTTGGTGGGGGAAAGATCGGTGAAGCGGTGCGCCTGCTGGTTTTGATTCCGGGAGGTGCGGCAATTTATTTTGGGCTTGTCTGGTTTTTACGGGTAGAGGGGCGGCAGGAAGTGGAGAGAATCGTGACTCGCTGGATCGGACGCAATCGGGAGAAATCAGTCAAGGCGTCGGCCGACCGGTAAGACCAGAAGCTTAGAAAATTTTCCGTTTCGCGAAGAGGGCAAAGAGAAAGAGGATGATGCAAATTGCCAGAAAGATCCCGAAAAGGATCTGAGCCATTACCGTTGCAGCTCCGGCGATTCCTGTGAATCCGAGAGCACCGGCGATAATGGCGACAATTAAAAAAATGATGGCCCACAAAAGCATGTTTTTCTCCTCCCAAGACTAACGTTTGTTTGTTACTCTAGTATCTTATGGGAGCCTGCGCAAACGCTTGTTGATTACCGATGAAGATTTGTATGATGACGAACACCTATCTTCCCCATGTCGGAGGGGTAGCTCGGTCGGTTCATACATTTGCGGAGGATTACCGTCGGTTCGGACATCCGATGACGGTTGTCGCGCCGACTTTCCCTGGAGTTGAGGAGCTTAATCCGGCGATCGAGAAGGATGTGGTTCGTGTGCCGGCGGTGCAGCGTTTTAACGGAAGCGATTTTTCGGTTCGGCTACCGATTATCGGACTTTTGAATCCGAAGCTCCTGCAGCTGGAGACCGATATCGTTCATTCGCATCATCCGTTTTTATTGGGGGACACAGCGGTTCGATTTGCGGCCGACAGACAAGTGCCGGTTGTTTTCACCCATCATACGCTTTACGAGGAATACCTTCATTACGTGCCTTTTAAAGGCGGCGCGATGCGTCAATTTGTTATCGAGCTTTCGACGCATTACGCGAATTTATCGGACGGAGTCATTGCGCCGAGCGAGAGCATTGCGGATCTGATCCGTAAGCGCGGGGTGAAGAAACCGATCTCGGTGATTCCGACGGGGATCGATCTGGCAAAATTTGCGAGCGGGGATGGGGAGCGTTTTCGTCGTTCGGAACGAATTGAAAAAGAGTCGTTTGTGATCGGAACACTCGGTCGCATGGCTGAGGAAAAGAACCTCCGTTATCTTTGCAACGCCGTTGCCGAAGCTCTCGTAGCGGCTCCCGGGACAGTTTTTCTGGCTGTCGGCGCCGGTCCTCTCGAAGGGCCGATGAAACGGTTTTTCGCCGATCGCGGTTTGTCGGAGCGGATCCGTTTTCCCGGAAAGAAAACCGGTCAGGATCTTTGGGATGCCTACAAGGCGATGGATCTT
>DATGSL010000047.1:0-7321 GCA_035302665.1 Opitutales bacterium
ATCTTTTCCCGATTTGCACCATCCAGATCGGAGAGTCGGGATTATCTGCTGATTCCGCGCTCGAGGGAGGACCTTTTGCCTCCAAGCGAAGTTTTGGTCGGATATGCCGCTTGGGTGGAGAAGTATTTTACGGAAGAGGAGCGGTTATTTTCGGACGCTGCTGATCCGGAGAAGGATCCGGATGGAGATGGCGTCGTCAATTTGCTGGAATATGCGTTCGGAGGTGATCCGCATCGGAGCGGAAGGGAAATTTTGCCCGAGATTTCGAACAACGATGGCCGAATGGAGATCGTTTTTCGGCGGAGTCGATCGGCGGATGACCTTATTTACGCGGTTGAAGCATCGGAGGATCTCCTTTTGTGGCGTGAAATTTGGAGCAGTGAGGACTTTTTGTATGAATCGGAACTCGATTATCTGGAAGAGCGCGTTTCGGATGATCGGCCGGTGGACGACTCCTCCGGTTTCTTGCGAGTGCGGGTGATTTTGAAAGATCTGGAGGCGCCTTAACTCGATGCTGCTTTTTCGAGAAAATAGTCCTGCGAGGAGAAGGGAGGTTCGTTTTCGTCTCCTTTGACCGGGAGATAAGCGCCTGATGGCTGAAGTTCCTGGGCCTGCGCGGTATCTTTTAAATAAGCTTCGAGGATCGACATCAGTTCCTGTTGCAATCGCGGTTCATCGATCGGAAAAACAACTTCGATTCGCCGGAAAAAATTACGAGGCATCCAATCGGCGCTCCCGGCATAATAATGCGGTTTTCCGCCACTATTGAGAAAGTAGTAAATTCGGCTGTGTTCGAGGAAACGCCCGACCACGCTTCGCACACGGATGTTTTCGCTGAGGCCCTCGATGCCGGGGACGAGGCAGCACATGCCGCGGACGATGAGGTCGATTTGAACACCGGCATTCGAGGCTTCGTAGAGAGCGTCGATGATGGTTTTGTCGATAAAACTGTTGAGCTTCACGATGATCCTTGCCGGTTTCCCTTTTCGAGCATTCTCGGTCTCGGTTGCGATCATCTCGAGAGTCCGGTCGTGAAGAGTGAACGGCGCAACGAGCAGACGGTTGAACTCAGGCGCGAGTCCGAAACCGGTCAACGTATTGAAAAGGTGGGCGACTTCACTGGTAATTTCCTCATTGGCGGTGAAAAAACTGAGATCGACATAGAGGCGCGCGGTTTGCGGATTGTAATTGCCGGTGGCAAGGTGGACATAGCGGCGCAAACCCTCTTTTTCCCGCCGAACGATCAGGCAGGCTTTGCAATGGATTTTGTATCCGACCATTCCATAAACGACCTGAGCGCCGGCTTCCTCAAGCTGTTTGGCCCATTCGATATTGTTGGCTTCGTCGAATCGCGCCTTCAGTTCTACGAGGACGGTTACCTGTTTTCCGTTTTGTGAAGCTTCGATCAGGGCGCGCACGATCGGAGAATCGCCACTTGTCCGGTACAGCGTTTGTTTGATCGCGAAAACCTTCGGGTCGCGGGCCGCCTGACGGAGAAACTCAACAACCGGCGAATACGATTCGTACGGATGGTGGATCAGCCAATCGTTGTTGTCGATCGCGTTGATCATGGAAGAATGCAACGACAAAGAAGGGGGAATTGAGGGGTGAAAGGGCTTGTATTTCAGATCAGGTCGGTCGATCCGGTCATAGAGGCTCATCAAACGGGTCAGATTGATCGGGCCATCGATCCGGTAAATCGAGTCGTTCGGCAATTCGACATGTTCGAGGAGCCGGCGCAGCACAGCCTCCTGCACGGTCGCCTTGATTTCGAGCCGAACCGCTGCGCCTTTTTGCCGGTTTTTCAGCTCTTCCTCGATCTGTTCCAAGAAATTTTCCGCTTCCTCTTCATCGATGTAGAGATCGCTGTTTCGCGTAATCCGGAAGGCCTGGGCTGACGAGATCCGGAAACCGGGAAAAAGGGATGCGGCATTCAGCTTGATAATATCGCTGAGAAAAACGAAGCGGAGCAATTTGTCGCTGCCTTGTGCCAGGCGAACGAGACGCGGAAGAATCCGCGGCACCGGGAGAATCGCCATCATCGGCGTCGGCTCATCCGCTTCCGGATGTTCGACCGTGACCAGAATGTTGAGGCCCTTGTTTAGGATTTGGGGAAAAGGGTGGGCCGGGTCGATCGCAAGTGGAGTTAAAACGGGAAAAACCTGTTCGTTGAAATACGATTTGATCCAGGCAAGATCGGACTTGCTCAGCTCTTTGACCGTCAGGAAAAAAATGCCTTCTTTGCGGAGGGCTGGAACGATTTCTTCGCGAAAACAGCGATGTTGATCGACTACCAGTGCGCCGACGACATCGTGGATGCGCCGCAATTGCTCCTTGGGGTTGAGACCATCCTTTCCGGCATTGATGATACCGGATTCGACTTGTTGTAGGAGACCGGCCACGCGGATCTCGAAAAACTCGTCGAGGTTTGAACTGACAATGGAGAGGAATTTGAGGCGCTCCAAAAGGGGGTTTTTTTCGGACATCGCCTGTTCGAGGACACGTCGGTTAAATGCCAGCCAGCTCAACTCGCGGTTGAAGTAGGCGACACGTCCTTCGGGATGAACCTCTGCAGGTGGTTGGACTCTTTTCGCCTTGGACATCGGAATCGGTGATTCAACGCTAAAGTTCTTCGTATTGCGAGACTTCTTGTTTCAAAGTCTGTTTTTATTGCCGCTCAAGTGCTTCCCGGGAATTCGCCCTTTGCATTTTTGCACGGGAGGCGTTTGATGGAGGATTCAAATTTTCCCATGGCAAAAATCGAAATAGCTAAAGTCACGGAAATCATCAAAAACAGCAACCTGGATGCCGGTATTGTTAAGGAACTGATCACCGCGATCCAGGATGAGGTGAAGGCGGCGGAAAAGGAGGCTGAAGCCAATCCGCGTCCGCCTGCACAAAAAAAGCAGTATGTCATTCTGGTCTCCGATCCCGAAGGAGTCATGCCCGAAAAGGATCTCGTCGGCTGGGTCGTTCAGATTCCTGAATCGGACAGTCCACTCACGACGACGGAGCGGATCCACAAAGCAGCTTATGACTTTAATGCGAGCCCGCGCGGTCGGAGGAATCCGGTTTCAACCGTCGGAGAGGCTTGCGAATCGGTGAGTCAGCGTCATTTCCGGGAAGCCCAAGTCTGGGTTCGAACGAAGGTTCCGGTTTCTCTTATCACGACTAATAATGAAATTCCGACCGACGGTGACGACGAGTATAAGGTCGATCGTCGGCGAAAGGAGATCGATTGATCTCCTGCGGGGAAACGAACTCACGATAGCGCGATCAGTCCGCCGAGCAAAATACCGCCGAGTATCGCGAGCGAAATTGCCAACGCCCTCCGATAGCGCCGCTGGTCGCGGACGCGGCTGCTTTCGCGACTTGGTTTCGGGGTTGGGCGGCTCATCGTCGAGTCAAACTGCGGCTCGAGAATCGATTCAATTTCGGTGGTCGGTGGCATCGTAGGGAAAGGGCGTAAAAGCATGTCAGGTTTTATTCGGGAAACGCACCGGAAGGCGAATAATCAATGAATCAGGGTATCCCCGGTAGATGCTAAACGCAAGGAGAAGGAGGAGCGACTTTCTCTTTTTTGGCTTCCCAAAGGTTTTCCGGATAAACTCCTTTTGCAATCAGTTTGTCGATCGCTTCGATTGCCCACTTCTTGTCTTCGCGATAAGTGACGCCGAACCAATTATCGCTATTCGGCAGAACCTGAAAGGTTGCCGTTTGGTCGGTGATCGCGCTTTCAACGGGATCGGCGACAATGAACTCGCTCATTTTTTTGCCTTCCTGTTTTTCCAGAAATCTTACCAGACGTTCCTCGAAGTGTTTAAAAATCGCTGGTTGAAATCCCCAAAAATTCATCGAAACGAGCGTTTCCGGATCGAGTTTTTTTGTCTTATCTCCGTCGTGGGCAATCGGAATCCCGTTGCTTTTTCGGATATCGGATACTTCTTTAATTCCTTTTAAGAAGCCATCGCTGTCGACTTCGAGCACTCCGCGCGAGACGCCTCCAAAGTCAGAAAGTGTGCAGGCGAGACGGTAGGCGACGAGCGAACAGGGAAGGGGATTGGTTTGGCCTTTTGAGGATTTAAAAAAATCGTGGATCGAGCGAAAGGCTTCGCGGCCGTAAAAGTCGTCGGCATTGATCACGCAAAACGGTTCGTGAACAACCTTTCTTGCCGCCCAGATCGCGTGTCCGGTTCCCCACGGCTTGGTTCGGCCTGCCGGTGGCGAAAAATTTCCCGGTAAATCGTTGAAGTCCTGAAAGGCGTAATCGACGCGCAGATGTTTTTCGAGAGTGCGGCCGATTTTTTCATGAAACGTTTCCGCAAATTCTCGTCGGATGACAAAGACGACCTTTTTAAATCCGGCGCGCCAGGCATCGTAGACGGAGTAATCTAAAACGGTCGCACCGTTCGGTCCGATCGGGTCCATTTGCTTCAAGCCCCCGTAGCGGCTGCCCATTCCGGCTGCGAGAATTACCAAGGAAGGTTCCATGGTGCGAAAGTATGGAGTTCTTTTTTACTGAGTTGCAAGCGGGTTATGACCGAAAGGCGCTATTGCAGCTTGAAAATGTGAGTTTTTGATGCCGACGACTAGCACGCGAACGGGTCGCGGTGATGGAGGAAACCGATTCTTTTGGAATGTGGAAACCGAAAATCCGATTCATTTTGAATGATCCGCCAGAATCGAGCACGGATGCTTTGCTTTGTCTTTATTTAAATCCTGACCGATTCTTAACAGGAGCAAGATGCGGACGATTATTCACATCGATATGGATTGTTTTTATGCGGCGATCGAGGTGCGCGAACGTCCGGAACTGCGCGGAAAAGCGGTCGCCGTCGGGGGCAGCAGCCATCAGCGCGGCGTGATCACAACCTGTAGTTATGAAGCGAGAAAATTCGGAGTCCGTTCTGCGATGCCGACCTATCTGGCGCTGCGAAGATGTCCGGAACTCATTGTTCTTCCGACACGTTTTGATCTTTACCGGGAGGAATCGGCGAAAATTCGTCGGATTTTTTCCGAATTCACCTCGTTGATCGAACCGCTTTCTCTCGATGAAGCTTATCTCGATGTAAGCGATGATTCTCGCGATGGTTGGGAGATCGCTTCTTTAATTCGGAAAAGAATTTTTGAGGAAACCGGATTGACTGCTTCGGCTGGAATCGGCCCGAACAAGCTGATTGCAAAAATTGCGAGTGATCTGGAAAAGCCGGACGGTCAATTTCAGGTGAAGGAAACTGAGGTTGCAGCTTTTATGAAAAATCTTTCGGTTCGGAAGTTGTGGGGTGTTGGGCCTGTTGCAGCCGAACGGCTTGAAAGGCGCGGAATTCGGACATGCGCCGATTTGCAAAAGATCGATGCGGGTGAGTTGATTCGATGGCACGGGCGTTTCGGCTGGGAACTTTATGAACTGTGCCGGGGAATCGATCGACGGAAGGTCGAGCCGTCGCGTCCGCGAAAATCTTTGAGCACCGAGCGGACTTTTCCCCGGGATTTGCAGACTTTGGAGGAATGTCGGCGCGAATTTTTTCCTCTTTTGCAGGAACTGAGCGATGATCTCCGGAAAAAGGCGAAGGATCGGACCGTTGAAAAACTTTTTGTTAAATTGACGTTCTCCGATTTTTCGCGGACATCGGTTGAACAAACCGGAAGTGCGCCGTCAGCCCGGATTTACAACGCTTTACTCAAAACGGGATTTCGGCGGGGAGGAAAACCGGTTCGGCTGATCGGCGTCGGTGTTCGTTTCAGCGAATCGGCGGCCAAACAGCTTGAATTTGAATGGGTTCTGTAAGCCTGATATCTCAAGTGTGTAACCACGAATGAACGCCATTGCAATTTTACTATCTGCGCGCTGTGAGAACCTGAAATTTTTGTCCCATTTGACCGGGATGGATCAGCTGCTGGATCGTTTGGCGCCGTCGATCGAACTCTCCCGGTTTTTCGCTGATGATTTTTTCGATCGCCGAGGTGGCTTCCGTGATAAAAAAAGCTTCCTGACTCTGGAGTTTGATTTCCCGAAAACCAGATTTTTCCAAAACCTCGATCAACCAATCCCAGCAAATATGGCAGGTGAGATCCTGTTCTCCCGGCATCGCGAGAAGATCGTTTGACTGTCGGTGCCGATGGTAGGCTCGAGCCGTTCCCTGCGGAGTTGCTTCGATCATCTCCCGCCACGATTTGCCGTAATCGAAAAGGATCAGAAGTCCCTGCCAGTTGCTGGCGCTCGTGAATTTTCTTAACAGGTCGGCCGAGGCGATCGGTAGATCGAGATGGTAACCTTCGGCGATTGATTTCGGTAGGCGATCGGCGATAGCGGCGACTGGTTTCGATAACTCCGCTAGTTCGACTTCGACCAGTTCGTTGCGCCAATCGATTCCGATTTCCCTCCACTTATTTTTCGAAAACACGAGCCGATGAAAAGGTTGCGCGTCGAAAAGTTCATTCGAGAAAAAAACGGTCTTTTCGGGAAATTCGATCGATTCGCCATGACGAATCACTTTGCTTTCGGCGAAAATATGTTTGGCCGGAAGGATGCCCGAGTTCGGTTCGGCTCCGATTTCGAGAAAGGTGAAATCGCCCGGAAGGTCCGGTTTAAGAAGTTTTTCTGCGGCAGCGACGACGAGTTCGGCGAAAACCTCGCCGGTTGAGGTCGCTGTGTAGAAATCGGTCTCGCGATCAAAACCGATCCGTTTTCGGGGACGTTTGTAATATCCGAATTCTGGATCGTAGAGTGCGAAATCGACAAAATCGGCAAAGGAGATCGGCGCTCGATTGGCAGCGATGATCTCTCCGATTTTTTGTATGGCGGACGACATTATCGGAATTTGTCGATTAAAGAGGGCACTCGGTTTCGATAAATTCCCAAGGCAGATTGAATTTTTCGCTAACTTCGCGCGCCAATGCGCAGATGCCGAAGGTTTCGGTCCGATAATGGCCGCAGAGATAGAGGTTCAGTTTTTCTTCCTGAGCGATGTTGAAATTGTTTTGTTTAACTTCGCCGGTGATAAATGTATCGACGCCGGCCGCTTTCAAATGAGGAATGGCGCTCTGGCCGCTGCCGGTGAGAATTGCCACGCGTTCGATTTTTTGGGACCCGAATTCGACCGCGCGAAAAGTCGTTGGAAAAGCTTTTTGCAGGCGGGCGCGAAGATCGGATCGCTCAATCGGACCTGCTGCAATCGTCCCGACATCATTTCCTTCAAAAGGAAGAAAAGTATCGCACGGTTCCAGGCCGATCTCTTTTGCGAGTAGGACGTTGTTACCGATCTCCGGATGCAGATCGAGCGGGAGATGGGAGCCATAGACAGCACAATCGGCGTTAAGA